>CAVCIU010000011.1:0-1128 GCA_963602355.1 Methanobacteriaceae archaeon | reverse complement strand
TAAAGAGTTAAATAAATACTTTGATAAATTATAAATAATTGCAAAAAGGGTAATTAATGCAAGTATAAAAATTTTCCATAAAATATTTTCTGAACTTGTTAAAAATAATAACAACAAACAAACTAAAATAGCATATTTCAAAATACGTATATAAAAATTAAAATTTTTGTTATCTAAAATTAAATTTTTAAACAGATAAAATAAATTATTAAAAATCCAATAAATTACTAATCCAGCAGGAGCATTATAAAGCAAAATTAAAAAAATTAGTGGTGTTACAATAAGTTGAATTCTATCAAATATAGAATTACATTTTGTATATAAAAAACTCGAAATGAGATTTATCAGTGTCATTATTATTGGTAAAATATTAATTTTGTAACCAAATAAATTAAGGAAATTATCAGGTTTTAAATAGCTAAATCCATAATTCCACAAAAAAGCTGGCATAAATAAATTCGATAATAATGTTTTATTAGAAAGTAATACATATGCCCCAATAAAAAACGGAATAATTAGAAATAAAGTAGTTAAACTTTTTAAAGCAAACAAAGGGTGGTAATTATTTTGTCTATAAAAGGTATTGAGAACATAAAACTGTTCTTTTCCTTTGAAAATCCGTTTAATTTCTTTAATTTTAGGAAAAAGTTCTTTTTGTTTTAAAGAATTATTTTTTTGTATTTTTTCCGCTTTTAAAAACAATGGTAATGTTACTAAATTAATAACAATACTCATAAAAAACAAAGTTAAAAATCCATCATATTGAACCATTTCTGTAACGAATTTAAAAACAATATCTATAAACAAATATATTGGGAAAATTATAATATTGTATAAAAGATTTATCATAATTGTTCAACCTCTTTTTGCTTTTGTACCAAAAAGTTAACAACATTGGTTGAAGCATTCCCTTTTTCCGCCCAAAACTTTGGCAGATATGTACTAATTTGTTCTTCATATTTAGATTTATCAATAGATTTAATAATATCTACAATGTTTGCAAGGTTTTCTTTATTAATTTTAATAGCAAATTTTTCAATCGCCTTTAATTCAAAAATTTCTTTGTTTTCTAAATCATAAATATCACAATATTCAAAATTATAATTTTCATTTATAAAAATAGTAGGC
>CAVCIU010000010.1:0-39883 GCA_963602355.1 Methanobacteriaceae archaeon | reverse complement strand
CCTTCGGGTCGCCCTCTTTTTGTTTTGTTTATTATTTTATACCTAATTTTGCTTTTGTATAATTAATCAAGCCGCCACATTCAATCAAATCTTTAATTGAACCAGTGTATGCTGTTGTTTTATATTCTTTACCTGTAGTCAAATTTTTGATAATACCATTTTGAACATCAACATCAAGTTCGTCATTTTGTGATATTTCATCTTGAATTTCACTGTTCTCAAGAATAACCAATCCGATGTTAATAGAATTTCTAAAGAAAATTCTAGCAAAAGATTTTGCGATAACCGCTTTAATTCCAGATGCTTTAATTGCGATAGGTGCGTGTTCTCTAGATGAACCACAACCAAAGTTTTCACCCGCAACGATTACGTCGCCTGCTTTAACGTTTTTAGCAAATTCCTTATCAATATCTTCCATACAATGAGAAGCTAATTCTTTTTCGTCAGTTGTATTCAAATATCTTGCAGGAATAATTACGTCTGTATCAACATTATCTTTATAAATCCAAGTTTTAGCCATTACATATATCCTCATCACTTCCGATTGTGCGTTTAAATACAAAAGCTTCAAAATCCACTACACACATTGGTCTTGAATGAACAAAACCTTGCATATAATCAAATTCAGCTTTTTTTATAAAATCTAATTCGTAATCTGTTTCAATGCCTACTGCAATTGCTTTGGCATAAACTGAATTTACTAATGATTTTAACGATATTAGAATATTTCTACCTTTGTCTGTTTGGATAGAATTTTTTATAAATTTAATATTAAATTTTACATTATCAAATGTGATTATATTGAAGATGTTTGCAGAAGTGTAAGTTCTTCCGAAGTTGTCTAGATTTAAACCAAATCCGAAAGATTTTAAATCTGCTAAAGTTGATGCGATGTATTTATAATTTTCAAACGCAACATCTTCACTGATTTCAAAGTTTATAAATTTAGCAGGAACTTTGTACATATCAACCATTGATTTCATCATATCTGCAAATCTTGGGTTTGATAAATCAAGACTAGAAATGTTTATAGAGATTGGAAGTGGCTCAATTCCATTTGCTATCCATTTGCTAATAATCTTGCAAACTTTTTCTATAACGTATTGATCAAGATATGTTATAAATGCGTTTTTCTCAAAAATTGGTAAAAACTTGTCTGGAGTTTCGAGACCGTTTTGGGGGTGGTTCCAACGAACAAGCGCTTCTGCTCCAACTACGTCTTTTGTAAACGCATCAACTTGTGGTTGCAAATAGATTACAAATTGGTTTTGATTTAGCGCAAAATACATTTCATTTTCTATGTCTTTTGCCTTTTGAACCTGTTCAATCAAGTCTTTTGTAAAAAATGCGTAGTTTGTATCAGATTCTGCATCTAATGTTTTCTTTGCCATTAGTGCTCTATCTAACATTTCATCAACTTCCATTGTGAAATCGTCGATTTTGTAGATACCAAATCTTGGAATTAGTTTCAAGTTAAGCTTGTATTCTCCAATAGCTCTTGTGATGTTATTTATAAAGTTAATAATTTTTTCATCTCTATTATATTTGTATAAAACTGCAAAATAATCAGACATGACTCTAGCGCTGATACCGTTTTTTTCTAAAAACCATCTAATAGTTTCAGAGATATCTTTTAGGACTTCATTTCCTTTTGAAGTATCGTACATTTGATTAACGGCTTTAAAGTTATCAATGTCCATTAAAATTAGAGAATAACTATCGCCTTCTTTTGCTGTTAACAATTCTTTTGAGGTTTCTAAGAAGAATTTAGAACGGTTAAATCCGTCTGTAATATCGTCGTGCATCGCCCATTTTATAACAGATTTGTCTGCTCTCTTTGATAATTGCTTGTAACATTTTATCAATAAATATATAAGCATGACTAAGCATATAATACCTAATAAGAAATATAATGCTATTTTTACTAACATAGAAATGTTATCTAGATTTGATAGTTTGCTAAAGATATTAGCTACAGAAGTTAGATTTTTATTGTTAAAATCTGTAGAAATAATTATGACCTTGTTATTATCATATTCAAGATTAGTAACAGCAATTAGAGTTTTATTATTATTTACCCATGCAAGATTTGTTTGGTCTTTTGGGTTTAAAAAGTCTGATTGTTGAAGTTTTTGATAAGGTAGTTCAAAAATAGACTTATTTACAGATGTGTTAATTTCTGTCTTTTTATCAATAATTGTACCGTTTTCATCAACTATAAGTAAATCCGTTTTATATTTTGATTTAAAGATGTTTTTAATCTTATCAAAAGGCTTTAAAGCTTTTTCTCCTAAAAATATTCCAACAACTTTCTTTTCTGCTAAAGAATATGCAGGAACAGCCATTGATGTTAGCTTAGTATTTGTATCATAGTTAACACAGGTTTTATTGCTTAGTGCTTTTGTTAAACAAGAATTACCACTAAAATCTGAGCTAGACATTATTTTTGATGTGTAGTCGTATGTATAACCAGTTCCATTTGTGTCTAGATAAACTATTCTATCAAAAGAATTATCTTTTTTTGCGTTTTCAAATAGTGTGTTAATATTTTCAAGCGAACCTAAATCAGGATTATCAATAATAAGATTAGCAAGAATATTTAAAATATTAATGCTTCTGTGAGTTTCACTATTTATTTCATTCGCTATGTTACTTGCTGATTTAGAAACATAATTTTCAATAGCTTTTTTGTCTTGGTTAACACTAAAAACTATATATACACCAAAAATGAGTGCACACAACAAAATGACAGAGAAAAATAATAAAAGAAATTTATTTTTTTTCTTCTTTTGTTCTATTAACGATAATGCAACACTCATTGACATGATAATTAAGCCTTATGATTAGCTTCCATTTCTGCTTTTAAGATTTTGTTATCATAATCAATTCTGCCAATTAATTTATTTACTCTCTTAATAACATCTTTGAATTGGTCAATAGACAAGCTTTGAGCACCGTCAGAAGATGCGTTTTCTGGGTCGTGATGAACTTCCATCATAATACCGTGTGCCCCAGAAATTAATGCAGCTTTTGTCATTGGCTCAATTAAATATCTTCTACCAGTAGCATGAGATGGATCTACGATAATTGGTAAGTGAGAGTATTTTCTAATAACTGGAACTGCAGATAAATCTAATGTGTTTCTCGTAAATGTATCATCAAATGTTCTGATACCACGTTCACATAAGATAACTCTTTCGTTACCATTGCACATAATATGTTCTGCTGCTAATAAGAATTCTCTGATTGTGCTTGCTAAACCTCTCTTTAAAAGAACTGGCTTGTTACATTTACCAACTGCTTTTAAAAGTTTGAAGTTTTGCATGTTTCTAGCGCCAATTTGAATTAGGTCTGCGTAGTTTGCAATCATATCTACATCAGAGCTATCCATAACTTCTGTTACAACTAGTAAACCAGTTTTTTCTCTAGCTCTTGCAAGATAAATTAAAGCTTTTTCTTCTAAACCTTGAAAATCGTATGGGCTTGTTCTAGGTTTAAAAGCTCCACCTCTCAAGAATTGGCAACCATATTCTTTTGCTGTTTGTGCAACTCTTAATAAGCCGTCAAAGTCTTGTTCTACAGAACAAGGTCCAACCATCATAACAGGTCTTTCATAACCACCAATTTTAACACCATTATCAAATTCAATAACAGTATCTTCTGGGTGGCTTTCTCTTGAAGCTAATTTATATGGTTCTTGAATAAGTTTAACTTTTCTAACACCTTCTAAGCTACCAATAGCATGAGGGTCAACAAGACGTTTATCACCAATTGCAGCGATAACTGTCATAACATCACCTTTATTTAAAACAATTCTAAACCCTTTTTTCTCAAGGCTTTTCACAACTCTATCAATGTTTTCTTGGGCAGTACCCGGTTCCATAATTATAATCATAAATTTTATCCTTTATATATCTCTAGCCATTAATTTAATGATAGCATAAAAAATTTTCAGAGACTGTAAACCCCTATTAATTATGAAGATTTTTATGATTTGTAACGAAATGTAACATGGTTAATCAAAAAGTTAAAGTTCAAATAAAAATATGCCGATAAGAGAAGAGTAAGGGAAATGTAAAAAAGGAGTACGTTAGGAAAATGGGAATATCAGCAAACCAAGCTAGATTATTAACATTAACAGCTAGACAAAGCGACCTAGAATTACGTGCTCAACAAATCTCAGCACAAAAGATGGTGTTGAGCTTACAATCTCAACAATGGGCTACTAAATATTCTTCAGCTTTAAATGATTATATGTCTAGTGGTCAAACTTCTGCTTCAAATGGTCATTGGGTATATTCTGAAGCTACAGCAGAAGATTGGACAAAATGGTTATCTTCAAATTCTTATTATGTATTAAACATTAGCGATAAATCAGCATATACTGGTTCTAATTATACTGAAGCATTAAATTCTGGTTATGCTGTTTATAAAAAAGTTACAACAACTACTACAACTGCTGGTAGCTCAAGTTCTACTCCAACTGCTGCTGATTATGCTAGAGCAGCTGGCATGGACGAAGCTGCTGTAAAAGCTGCTTATATTGCTGAAGTCGCTCGTTTCTATAGCAGCAATCAAGTAACTAGATTTAATAATAATGTTAAAAATACTTCTTTAGACAATATTATCATTAGTGATGGTAAAATGGCATACAAAGATTTGTCTGATTTGACTGTTTCTTTATCTGCCGTGTTTGGTGATGTAAATCCATCTGCAGGAGAAACTGTTACTACAACAACTTATGTTGAAGTAACATCAAGACCTCAACATGCTGAATGGGTTTCTGATAATAACTCTAGTTCAACAGGTGATGTTAGTATCGAAACTATCAAAGCTGAATATGACTCAGCAGTTGCTCAATTATCTTCAATTGAAAAATTATTAGATATGGAATTAACTCAAATCAATACTGAACACCAAGCAGTTAAGACTGAATACGATTCAGTTAAATCATTAATCGGTGATAACACTGAAAAATCATTCAATATCTTCGGTTAATAAATAGATTTATAAATTACCCTTATTCCCTTCCTAACAAAAATTTTAAGCCTCTTTATAGAGGCTTTTTATTTGGCAAAATTTTGCAACAAAAAAGAGGTCATCATTTGATGACCTCTTTTTTGTTTTAATTAAAAACTATGCTAAAGTTTTTGATTGTTCAACACATTCAATTAAAGTTGAAGCAACAGTTCTTTGTTCTTCTTCTGTTAATTCTGGGAACATTGGTAAAGAAATAACACATTCTGTATTCTTTTCAGTTACAGGCAATGAACCTTTGCCAACTCCAAGATATTCATGAACTTTTTGTAAGTGTAAAGGAATTGGATAATATAACATAGCGCCAATACCTTTTTCTTGCAACATTTTGTGAATATTGTCTCTGTTAGGAATTTTAACAGTGTATTGGTGGTATACGCAATAAGTGTTATCTAATTCTTTTGGAGTTACGATATCTTCACATGATGCAAATAATTCATTGTATCTGTATGCGTTTTCTCTTCTTTTTTCATTCCATTCTTTAACGTGAGGTAATTTAACTCTCAAAATTGCAGCTTGAATTTCATCAAGTCTAGAGTTTACACCAATTTCATCGTGGTGATAACGAACAGCACCACCGTGATTTCTTAATGCGATAGCTCTATCGTTGATAGCATCTGAGTTTGTAGTTAATAAACCACCATCACCCATAGCACCTAAGTTTTTAGTTGGGTAGAAGCTAAAGCAACCGATATCACCGAATGAACCAACTTTTTTACCTTTATATTCTGCACCAATAGCTTGGCATGCATCTTCGATTACGTATAAGTTATGACGTTTTGCAATGTCCATGATAACGTCCATATCACAAGGTTGACCATATAAGTGAACAGGAATGATTGCTTTTGTTCTTGGAGTGATTGCAGCTTCAATTTTAGAAGCATCAATGTTGAATGTATCTGGGTCGATATCAACAAATACTGGTTTTGCACCAACGATACCGATAGCTTCGCATGTTGCAACGAATGTGAATGCAACAGAGATAACTTCATCACCAGCTCCGATATCTAAAGCTCTTAGTGCAATGTGTAATGCATCTGTACCAGAGTTTAATGTTACAGCATGTTTTACACCGATGAATTCTTGTAATTCTTCAGCTAAAGCTTTGTTGTGTTTGCCTAAAATGTATTGACCAGAACGAAGTACATCAATTACTTCTTTTTCAACTTCTTCGCCAATTGTGGCATATTGTCTTTTTGAATCTAAAATAGGTATCATAAATATGTCTCCTCTTTAATTATTATTACAACTTTCCTTAATTCTAGTTTAGCATAACAAAACCATGCCTTTACATAAACTTAATACGATGAACTGGCAACGAATTTTTATGTAAAAATATACTTATTATGATTTTAAATGCGACAATTTCTTCTGATAAAAATTCCGCATTAGTGGATAAATACGTTGATTTGATGTCAAAAAATGTTGACACATCAAAGATACTAGTAATTGTTCAAAATTCTATTCAAAAAAATAAATTTTTAAAGAAAATCCTTGAAAAGATTGATAAAACGACTTTTCAAATGCCATTAATTTACTCATTTAATTCACTTGTATACAATACAATTCTTGATAATTGGGCATTTATAGAAAATAGTTTGAAGGGTGAAGGTAAAATTCTTCCTAATCAAAACGGGTTGGAGGTTACACAATATATATTAAAGGATATTATTAAGGATATTAAATTTAAGGGGTATAATTCAAAAAAATCTCTGTTACATCAGATTTTTAGAAGATATTCTTTGATTGTACAAAATAATCTTAACGATGAAGATGTAAAATGGCGTTCCGAAGAAGTTTTGAAGGAAGGTTTTGCACAAGATTCAAAATTAGTTATTCATGAATTATTAAAAAGAACTTTAAAATATAGAAGTTTGGATTATTTGAGACAGAGTCTTATATTTAATCATATTTACAAACATACAGATTATTTTAAGGATATTGAGTATTTAATTATTAACAATGCCGACGAAATGCCACCTATCTGTATTGATTTTGTTGAGTTTTTATCAAAACAAATAAAAGATGAATTGATTGTTTGCGATGAATTAGGTTCAAGTCGTTGTGGGTATTTGAGTGCTGATAAAAATACTTTTAAAAAGCTAAAAAATATTTTTCCAAAATCAGAAATGGAGAAGCTTCAACCTAAAAGTAAACTTTATTCTGATGCTCAGATTTTGTATTCAAATGTAATTAACGATAAAAACGATAATTTGAAATATTTTTCATATCAATCACCTTCTAAAAGAGCGACAATGATTGATTTGGCTATTAAACAAGTTAAAGATTTGATTAATTCAGGAGTGAAACCTTCTGAGATTTCGATTATATCACCTATAATCGATGATATGTTGAAATTTCAAATTAAAGAAAATATTGAATCTCACCTTGCAGAACCTTTGTATTTATCAGGTAGTGAAAAATTGATTCAAAATCCACTTATTACAGCTGTTTTAAAAGTTATTACATTAACTACAACGGCTAAAGATACACTATCAGAGCACGATATCAGAGGTATTCTGTATAATTTATTAAGAATTCCTATAAAATATACAAGACAAATCTTAGAACATTTTGAAAATACAAAAGAATTGATTGACTTTGATTTTGAGCAATCTGAATACAACGAAAGATATGAGCAATTTCTTAATTTATTAAATAAACTTAATTCAAATAAGTTGTGTTTTTCAGAAAAATTACTGCTCGTTTTTAACAAGTTCGTAAATCTTTCTACAAGTAATGCAAAAGAGATTAACCGTTTTGCTTTTTGCGTAAAACAAGTTCAAGATTTTGAAAACGTTTTCGGTAAAGAATTTTCAACAGAGCATTCTGATGAAATTCTTAACCAGATTGAAAATTCAATCATTTCTGAAAATCCTTATGGAGTCTTATCAATTGAGGATAACAATTTAATTATTTCAACTCCTCAAAAAATTATTGATAATGAAATTGAAACAAAATTCCAATTTTGGCTTGATATAAGTTCTTCTGAATGGATTAAAAATGATATTGGACCACTTTATAATGCGTGGGTTTTTCAAAAAGATTGGGAAAAAGAAGAATACACAGTAGATGATGATATAGAATTAAGTCGTCAAAAAACGGCTAGGGTTCTTAGAAAATTAACACTTTGTGCAAAAGAAAAAATCTTCACATATTCAAGTTTATTTGATGGATTGGGTGTTGAAAACTTTGGTGGTATTGAAAAATATATTAATTATGCAAAAGACTCAACTCCTAAATATAACAAGATTACGCCACGTAAAGATCAAGAAGGTGTTCTTGCTTATAAAAAAGGTAAAATGGCGATTTCTGCTGTCCCTGGTGCAGGCAAAACAACAATTTTACTTGCTCTAATTATTAAATTGTTGGAACAAGAGGTTAAGCCTGAAAATATTTTTGTTCTAACTTATATGGAATCAGCTGCAAGAAATTTTAGAGACCGAATTAAAAATATTTGCTCGGATTTAACTACACTTCCTAATATCAGTACAATTCACGGTCTTGCGCTTAGAATTTTGAAGGATAATTCAAACTATGAACGTTTAAATCTTCCTTCTGATTTTGAAATTTGTGATGACACAAAGAGATACAACATTCTTCAACAAATCTCTCAAAAAATCAAACTAAAAAGAGGGGAATTAGAAGAGTTTGATAGAGCTATTTCTGTCGCCAAACATTCAAAAATAAATTGTGATGAAGTTTCAAAAGATGAAAAAATACAAAGATTTTTAACATTTTATAAAGAGTATCAAAATTTATTAAATGAAGAAAATATTATTGATTATGATGATATGTTGATTATGTCTGTAAAGCTTTTGGAAGACAATCAAGATATTTTACAGCACTATCAAGAAATTTGTGAATATATTATTGAAGATGAAGCTCAAGACTCTTCTGAAATTCAACAAAAGCTTATTGGGTTATTGAGCCAAAAACATAAGAATTTAATACGTTGTGGCGATATTAACCAAGCTATTACGACAACTTTTTCTAATGCTGATGTGGAAGGCTTTAGAAAATTTATAAAAGATAGCAATAAAGTCGAAATGAATTGTTCTCAACGATGCGCAAAAGGTGTTTATTCTCTTGCAAACAAGCTCGTAGATTTTGCTGAAACAAATGATGAAATGAAAAATGCCTTTTATAATATTAAAATGGTTGAAGTTGAAGGCAAAAATCCAATTGAGCAAAATTCAATTACATCTTTGATATTACCTGATGCTAATTTTGAAAAGAATTATATTTTAAAACAATTTAGAACTCTTCTAGAACAAAATCCAAAAGGCACGATTGGTATACTGTTAAGAAATAATTATCAAGTTGCAAATTGGTTAAAACGGTTAGATGAAGCAGGGTTCAAGACTATTTCAAGAAGTGAATCTCTTGAACAAAAAGCAATTTTCAAAGTTATTTTTTCAATATTAAAAATTATTGAAAAACCTTTTGATAATAAGGTTTTATCAAATAGTTATGAAATTTTAGCGCAATATGGCTACTATAAACCAAGATTACATTTAGAAATTAAGAATTTAAAAACACCTTTTGTAGAGCAAAATGTTGATGATATTGAAGATGAAAGTTTGCAAAAATTTTATTGGGATATTTCTTATTGGTTAACGTTTTCGACATTACCAATGGACGAATTAAGCCTTAAAATAGGTCAATATTATTTTTCTGGTGAGATTGAAAAATCAAATGTTTATTTAATTTCAACATTAATAAAAAGACTTATGGTTTCAAATAGTGGTTTTTCAAATGTTTTGACTAAGTTTGAAGAACTTTCTAAGAAAGCATCTTTGAGTGGTTTCAAATTCTTCAGTGAAAACGATGAAAATGATAGTGAATACATAAAAGGTAAAATTCAAATTATGACTATGCACAAGTCAAAGGGTGATGAATTTGATTATGTGTTTATACCAGAGCTTTCTGAAAAAAGTTTGTCTTTAAATATTGATAGTATGAAGTTAAAAGGCGCTGCTTCCTTTATAGAAAATATTAAAGTTTTGAACAAAAATTACAAAACTAAATCTGAATTAGAACAGAAAAAAGAAATTTTAGAGGAAAATTTGAGATTGCTTTATGTTGCGATTACTAGGGCAAAACGTAAACTATATTTCACTTGCTCTAAAAAACAAAAGAATTATTATGGTAAAGAAGAAAAAATTGAAGAAAATATCATTTTTAATGAACTTCTAAAAACAAAGGTTATAGGATAATGAAGGAATTTACAACATATTCACCTGCAATGTTAAAAACATTTGAACTTTGCAAAAGAAAATTTGAATATAAATATATAAAAGGAATAACAATACCTGTTGATACTTTTAAAATGCAACAAGGTAAGAATATTCATGCTCTTGCAAACTATTATCTTAAAAACTTTAATATTGATAAGCTTGAAAATTCTTTAACTGATAACGAAAAAACTCTTTGGAATAATTTAAAAAATACAAAATATTTTCAGTACGAAGTGGTAAACAGTGAATATACTTTGACTTCAAAGATTGATAATTATTGGATTAGTGGTAGACTTGATGCTTTAGTTAAAAATAATAATGATTATTATATTTTAGACTATAAAACAGGTAGAATTCCTAATAATCCAGAATTTGATTATCAAACAATAATCTATCTTTTGATGGTCGATAATTTGATTAAAGTTTATGACAACTTGTATTTTGTGTATGTTGATTTGAAGGAAAATAATACAAAAGAAATAAAGTTTACTGAAAACTTAAAAATTGAGTATCAAAAGAAATTGGTAAATATATTAAATGATGTTGAAAAAAGTTTAAAATTATCAATTTACCCTAAATGTAAAGAGTGCAAAACTTGTGAATATACAAAGCTTTGCGAGGTTTTGTAGTTTACAAATATTAATAAAAAGCATGCTAAATAGCAAATAAATTTTTCTTTATATTTTATAGAACAACTGTATAGAAGTAAGTAGGAAAAGAATGTCTTCAAACTATATTGCGTCTCTTTATTCGTTGGCATATTCAGCGAAAGAGGCTAAAAAAGGTAATATTTTAAGACACGTATCCACAATTGGATACACGGCAAAAGTTGTGCAAAAACTTTCTAGAGACGACTCTTTTGTTTTAGGAAAAGTTTCTAAAGGTATTTGTGATACTTTGTCTGAGGCAAGCAAGGATAATAAACTTTTACAGGTTGCTGGAAAGGGTATAAAGATTGCAAAATATACAGACCCTATTTCTTGCTTATGTTCAACAATACGAGTTGCTAAATCGGATTCTCCGGCGAGAAAACTTATTGAAGAAACATCTTACCTTGGCGGAATGTTTTTTGTAGAAGGATTGATGCTAAAATATGCCAAAAATATTGGACAAATGAAAGGTATCAAACAACTTAATGACGGTATGAACAAATTCTGCAAAAATACAAAATATTGTAGCCAAATCCCTGCAGTAGTATACGGTACACTTTACACAGTTGGTTCTGATATTGGAGGAAGTGTATTTGGTAAAGCGGGCAAATGGATTGCAGATAAACTCGGTTTACCTCAAGAAACAAAAGAAGAGGAACCTCAAATTGAAAAACCTAAAAAAGAATATTACTGGGGTTAAATAGTGTAGATTTTACGTTAAATTATAGGTTCAATGATGCTTATAACTTCAAAAAACTCTCAATGAGTACGTTTCCATAATTTACAAAAATTAATATTATTTTAGAAAAGTAGCAATTTTTTTGAAAACATGGTTTTTTATTAAATGTAGTTAGTAGTAGGTAGATAAAGAATGACCAATTATGTTGCACATATTTATTCAACAGCTGCGCATGCACAAAAAGCTGCAGACGGCAACATTCTAAGACATGTTTCTGCAATTGGACATGCCGCTAAAGTCGTTCAAAAACTTGCAACAGAAGACGATTTCGTTTTAGGTAGAGTTGCAAAAGCTACTTGCGATACATTATCAGAAGCAAGTAAAGATAATAAGCTACTCCAAATTGCTGGAAAAGGTATTAAAATTGCAAAATATACAGACCCTATTTCTTGTATTTGTTCAATGATTAGGGTTGGTAAATCTGATTCTCCAGGAAGAAAATTTATTGAAGAATCAAGTGCATTGTTGGGTATGTTTTTAGTAGAAGGCTCAATGGTTAAATATGCTAAAAACATCTCAAATATAAAAGGTATAAAACAAGTTAATGATGCGATGGTGAAATTTAGCAAAAATACGAAGTATTGTAGCCAAATTCCAGCTATAGTATATGGTACTTTATTCACAATCGGTTCAGAAGTTGGTACAAATTTATTTGGCAAAGCAGGTAAATGGATTGCTGATAAATTAGGATTACCTCAAGAGACAAAAGAAGAAAAACCAAAAGTAGAAAAACCTAAAAAAGAATACTATTGGGGTTAATCAATGGTCTCAAATTACGTTTCAGAACTCATATCCTTTAATAGGAGTGCAAGAAAAGCGCACGCAACGAAAGACCCGACGAGAGTCCTCTCGACCGTTGGTTATGCTGCAAAAGTTATTGATAAAACAGCACAACTTTCTGACACAACGGCAGGTCAGTTTGCGACTGAATTGATTGATACTTTTGCAAAAGCAACTGAGGGTACCGGACTCGGGAAATGTGCAAGAGGTGCACTAAATATTGCTAAACATACTGATGAAATTGGTATGTTTCGTTCTGGTCTAAAAACAATGAAGTCTGAAAATCCTGCAAGAACTCTTTTAAAAGAGGGTTGTGGTTGGATTGGACGTTTTATATGCAAAGATTTAGTGCTCGAACATGGTGCTAAATTGCTAAATATTAAGGGTATAAAACCGATTGCAGACTCAGTAACAAAATTCTCTAAAAATACAAAAGGTTTCGGACAAGTTCCGAATATAATTGGCGGTGTTACATATTCTCTTGCAAAAGAATATGGCAAAAAAGGTGGAAAAGCCGTAGGTAACTTTATTGCGGACATGATAGGACTTCCTCCAGAAAAGAAAAACAATAAAGTCGACGAAGAATTATCGCCAAGAGAACTGGTTCATGCCCCTTTACGCTAAATTTTAAGTAAATATTACATTTTCGTTAGAAATCATTTTTTTTTAATTCCTTTTTAGTACAATAGTTATAACAGACGAAAAGGAGTTTATATGGAAAGATTAATCGGACTAATTGGTATTGTTGTTATTTTATTCTTAGCATTCTTGCTATCAAACAACAAAAAAGCCATTAATTATAAGACAATTGGTATAGGTTTAGCATTACAATTCTTGTTTGCTATATTCATTTTTAAAGTGCCAGTTGGTCAAAAAATATTTTTAACTATCGGTCATTGTATCGAAAAATTACTAGAAATTGCAAACGTTGGTGGTGCATTTGTATTTGGTCCATTCGTTGATAATAAAGTTTTAGGCAACATTTTTGGCGAAGGAACAATGATTTTTGCAGCTCAATTAATCAGTGCAACAATCTTTATGATGATGTTAGTAAATATTCTTTACTACTACGGCATTATGCAAAGAGTAGTTACTATTCTTGGTAAAGCAATGAATAAAATTATGAAGGTTAGTGGAGCAGAAGCTCTTTCAAACGTTGCAAGTGCTTTTGTTGGTCAAGTAACAGCTCAAATTATGATTAAACCTTACTTACCAAAATTAACTCGTTCTGAATTATTAGCATCAATGGCTGGTTCAATGGCTTGTACTTCAGGTGCTATGATGCCAGTTTACGGAATGATGGGTATTCCTATTGTTTACGTATTGGCTTCAGCTATCATGGCTATCCCTGGAGCTTTAGTTATTTCTAAAATTGTTTATCCAGAAGTTGATACTCCAGAAACAATGGAAAATATTAAATTAAGCAGAAGAAGAACTCACGTAAACGTATTTGATGCTATTGCATCAGGCGCATCAGAAGGTATGACAGTTTCTCTTACAGTTGTTGCAATGTTATTAGCAATCGTTGCTTTGATTAGTTTAATTGACTACGTTTTAGGTATGTGTGGTGGCGCTCTTTATAACGCATTACACTTAACAGGTCCAGTTCTTGGTTTCGATTTACCACACTTATCATTGAAAATGATTTTAGGTAAATTCTTCGCAATCTTCGCATTGATTATGGGTACACCAGTTCAAGATATCTTCAATGTTGGTGGTGTAATCGGTTTGAAAGTTGTTTCAAACGAAGTTTATGGTTATGCTGATTTGATTGCAATCAAAGATATCATTTCAAATAAAGCCTTCATTATTGCATCATTTGCAATTTGTTCATTCGGTAATTTTGGTTCTATCGCAACACAAATTGGTGCAATTGGAGGTCTTGCTCCTAACCAAAGAAAAAATCTTGCAAGATTAGGTTTGAGAGCTTTAATCTGCGGTGTGTTTACTTGCTTCGTTTCAGCTTGTATCGCAGGTATCTTGTTATAAGATAATTACAAATATTTAAAAGATGCGCAAATTTGATTTAATCAAATTTGCGCATCTTTCTTTTCTGAAATATAAACTAAAAAAAATCGGTCAATCCCTACAAAGATAGAAGACACCGATTTTTTTAATACTTGTTGTTAAATACCTAACTAAGCTTGGAATGCAGCTGAAGCACCTGAGTTAGTATTATTATCTGCGAAACCAAAACCGAAAGCTGAATTGATGAATGCCATTTTTGGAGCTTCTTGTTGTTCATCTAATTTTTTATTGTCTTTAATTGCTGTTAATGCGTTGATTCCGTTTAATTCCATATCTGTTCTCCTTTAATCTCTTTATATATCTCGTACTTATATAAAGTATTTTTGTTTTAAAAAATTGCCTTTTTTGATTGTTTTATGTTAAGAAATGTTACATTAAGTATATAACTTAACCTCGTTTTCTTCACAAATACGGCAATTCAGCAATATTAGACTTGTTGTATTAATTCAATTTGGTTTCCGTCTGGGTCAAGTACAAATGCTATTTTTGTACCAGAAAAAACAACATAAGGTTCGTATAAATATTTGTAGCCTAATTTATTTAATTTTTCTGTAAATTTGTCCATTGAGTCAACTGAAAATGCGAAGTGTCCGAATGCGTTGCCGTTTTCGTAACCGTTTTCTGGAATTTCGTCATTTACTGTTAATTCTATTTGTGCAGTGTGTTCTTCGTCTTCTAAATAAATTAATTCGCAGTCATCAAGTCTTTTCTTTTTAGCGATTGTCATATTTAAAAGATTTTGGTAAAAATCCAAAGATTTTTGAACATCTTTAACTCTTATCATTGCGTGTAAAAATTTCATAATTACTTGTCCTTTCTTAGCATAACTACGGCATTTGCTTCAATGGCTTTCTTTTCGCCAACTGCGTCCATTTGCTCGTTAGTTTTTGCTTTTATAGATAATTGATTTTCTTCAATATTTAAAACTTCTGATAAAACTTTAACCATTTTAGGAATATGTGGTTTCATTTTTGGTTCTTGAAGAATAATGTTTGAATCAATATTGTTAATCACATAACCCTTTTCTGTAATCAAACCTAAAACATTTTTCAAAAGTTCAATGCTTGAAATACCTTTGTACTTAGGGTCAGTATCTGGAAAATGTGTTCCAATATCAGATAGAGCCAATGCGCCTAACATAGCATCAATAATTGCATGGATTAGAACATCTGCATCTGAATGTCCTAAAAGACCTTTTTCATAAGGAATTTCTACTCCGCCAATAATAAGAGGTCTATCTTCTACTAGTTTGTGTATATCGTAACCTAACCCTACTCTAAACATTTTCACCTACTTTACAAATTTTTCTATTGCTTTTGCAAAACCGTCGTTATCAACTGTATCTGTAACATAATCTGCAATAGCTTTCAATTCGTCTGTTGCATTACCCATTGCAACTTTTACTCCACCGGACTGCAACAATTCAATGTCGTTGTTGTGGTCTCCGATTGTAAGAGTTTCTTCTTTTGAAATACCATATAGATTTTGTAAAAATCTCAATCCGTCGCCTTTTGTTGCTTCTTTATGACAAATTTCGCAGAAGAAATCTGTTGATTTACAAATGAATAATTCTGGATATTCTTTTTTTAGATAATTTGTTAATCTATCAATCTTTTCTGCATCGTTGTAGTCGATTAACAAGATTTTATTTACGTTGTTAATTTCCAATTCATCAAAAGGTTTGATTGTGAATGGAATTTTTTGGTAATCAACGTATTTTTTTGTGAATTCATTTTCAGCTTCAACGAACAAGTTATCGTTCATGTACAAATTCATGTGAACATGTTCATTTTTACCCCAGTTTAAAATCTTTTTAGCTATATCGTTTGGAATATCTCTTTCGTAAAGAATTTTTTCATGAGGAACATTTTCGCAAACCAAGGCTCCTTGAAAAGATACAACTGGAGAATTTATACCGATAAAATCTGCAATTTTCTTTGCAGAACGGTTCATTCTTCCTGTAACTAAAACTACTTTTACACCTGATTTATCCAAATTTCTAAGACATTCTAAAACTTTTGGATTAAATTCCCCATTATGTTTTAAAATAGTTCCGTCGATATCTGTTGCAACCATTTTAATCTTTGACATAATTTTACCTACCTTTTTATAATTTAAAAGCTCTCATTAATGCGCAAATTGTCTTTGAATCATTAATTTCGCCATTTTTAATCATTTCAAAAATATCATCTAATTTGTATTCGTAAGCTTCTATGATTTCGCCGTCATCTGGACATGGTGCATCATAATATAAGTCTGTGGCTAAGAATAAATACAATTTTTCATCACAAATTCCTGGTGTTGTGTTGATATAACCTAAATCTTTCCAGTTTTTAGCTCTGTAACCTGTTTCTTCTAAAAGTTCTCTTTTGATTGCTTCGTGAACATCTTCACCTTTTTCTAATTTACCAGCAGGTAATTCTAGAGATACTTTTTGAATTGCGTAACGGTATTGTTTTACCATAAGGATTGTATTTTCGTCTTTCATTGCTACAGCAACGACTCCTCCTGGGTGTCTGATAACTTCTCTAAATGATTTTCTACCGTCTGGGAGTTCGATATCGTCCAGCATAATATTTATAACTTTTCCTTCATAAGTTACTTTTGTGCTTAGTTGTTTTTCTATAAATTCCATATCCCACCTACATTGCTAATATTATAGCTTTTATATTTTCATCAGAAATATTTTTAAGTATTTCTTCTTTGTTTATTAAATTCATTTTACCTAACATTTTTAATCCTGCAAGAGCTTTTAAAACAATAGTTGGATTTTTTGCAGATGTTAGATTAACAAGTCTTTGCTCATTTTTTACTAAATCGATTGCTGTTAAGACAAAATCGCTATTTTCATCAAGTTCAATTTCTGCTAAGTTTGATAGCATGTTTGAGTCGATTGATGATAATAATTTTTTGATGTCGTAAATTTCGTTTTTAGTATTTTTGTCTTCATCGTATAAGTATTCATCATTTTCTGTTAATGTGTTAAATTTTTCTTTTGCGTTTAATACAATTAGAGCTTCTTTTGAACCTAAGTTGTTTAATAAACAACAAATAACATCATAAAGTTGATAGTCAAATACTTGAGAAAGTGTTGTAACTTCGCCAAGTCCGTCAATGATTAAATTTATCATATATAATCCAGCATTGCTATCAAAATCTAAAATGTTAAAAATGCTGTCTAAATACGGTATTTCAGCCGCAATATTTTCTGCCATTGAAGATGATTTTAAAGTATTTAAAATAGCTGGAATAGCGTTTTTATCTCCATACGCAACTAAAAATTTAACCGCAGAAAGCTTTTCAAAATCATCATCTGATGAAAGAGTGTTTAAAGCTTTTTCATAAAGTTCTCTATCATCAAGAGATGCAAGAGCTTCAGCGCAATTTAGTGCTAATGGTTCAAAGTCTGAATAAGCATATTCTTTTAGAATATTTAGAGCTGCCGTGCTTTTTGACACTGCAAAAAACTTGGCGCAGTAGGCTTTTTCATTTTCCGAACCGTTTTTAAAAATTTCTAAAATTTCTGCAATCAAATCATTGTTTGAGAATTTTACTAATGATTTTGCAATAAAATCAACGTATGAAGGCGAATAGAATGGAAAGAATTTAAGTAAGTTCAAGTAATTATTAGAATTTACTGCATTTTCTAATCTATTTGCAACATTGTTTTTAACAAAATCAAATAAAAAATCATCTTGATTAACAAGTTCTTCAAATGTCTTAAAATCAGCATTATCGACTATATGAGAAGCAGCCATCTCATAGTCTGGTTTATTTTTAGAAGTTAACTTTTTAACTAAAGACATTTTATTAATCTAAATAGAATGCTGTAATAACTTTATGACCTTCTTCTGCGTATTCAATAGCACCGTGAAGAGTTTTAGATGTATGAGATAAGAAACAGATTAATTGATTACAATCATCAATAATTTCTCTGTTGCAAACTCTAGATGCGTCAGCAAGAGTCATCATAGCTCTGTCTGGGTGTTCAACGATGTTTGGAACACCGATTAATTGATCTTGAACATCAGAAGGTTGTTGACCAATAGTTTGTGGTAAAATAACTTTCAATTTATCTGGGTTAGCTTTCATAGCGCCTCTGATAGCAGCGGCATTTGTACCAGATGAACCACCAGAAGTAATAATTGTGTTACCTTGCATAGCTAAAGCTGTAACAAGTGTTTCAATAATTTGTTGGTGTGTGATTGCAAGGTTACGGCTACCGATAACTGCAATTTTTTTAGACGATTGGTGAATTGTAGCTAATTCCATTGCTAATTCATCAACAGTATCTGGTGAATCAGAACTTACTGTATCTAAATCATCAAGTGGAACCATAATAGTACTTTGGTTTTCTGAACCTTCGCCATCTAAGTTTACAATTCTATTATTTTTTTCGTCTAACATATATCCTACCTTTTTTAATTGCAAAATTAATTATTTTAGTATAATAATAGTATCATAAAAGTTTTTTTTTGTGAATAGGGATATGGAAAATATATTAGATAAATTAAATGAAGAGCAAGTTGAAGCCGTAAAAGCTACGCAAGGACCTGTTTTAGTACTAGCAGGTGCGGGTAGTGGAAAAACTCGTGTTTTGACTTCAAGAATTGCATATATAATTCAACATGGTGTTCCTCCTAGAGAAATTTTAGCGGTTACATTTACAAACAAAGCTGCAAAAGAAATGAGAGAACGTCTTGAAAACATGCTTGGTGAAAAAGCTGCTAAATATATGTGGGTGGGTACATTCCACAGTATTTGCGGTAGAATTCTAAGACAAGATATTGATAATTATACTTTCAAATCTTCAAACAAAAAACTTGATAAAAACTTTACTATTTATGACGAACAAGATGCTTTAAATGTCATTAAACAAGCAATTAAAAAATTAAATCTTGACGATAAAAAATATCAACCAAAAGTTATAAAAGCTCATATTTCAAATGCTAAAAACAAAATGATGGATGCATATACTTACGCAACTTATGCAAGAGATTTTGTGTCTCAAAAAGTTGCTGACGTGTTTGAAATCTATGAAAATACGTTGAATAACAACAATGCTATCGACTTTGACGATATGCTTATGATTACGGTTAAACTTCTTGAACAATGTCCAGAAGTTAGACAAAAATATTATGACAAGTTTAAACACATTTTGGTAGACGAGTTTCAAGATACCAACTTGGCTCAATACAGACTTGTAAAACAACTATTCACAAATGGTCAAGAAGATTATGACAAAGCTCGTTCACTATGCGTTGTAGGTGATGTCGACCAATCAATTTATAGTTGGCGTGGAGCTGATTATAGAATTTTGTTGAACTTTAAAAAAGATTTTCAAGATACAAAAATGATTAAGCTTGAAAAGAACTATCGTTCAACAGAAAACATTTTGAAAGCTGCAAACTCAATCATTGAAAATAACGATGAAAGAGTTGATAAAGTTTTGCGTTCAACTAAAGGTTCTGGTGAAAAGATTGTTGTCTATGAAGCAGAAGATGAATCAGATGAAGCAAACTTTATTGCAATGAAGATTAAACAAATTACAAATAAACAAGATTACAATAAATGTGCGGTTTTATATAGAACAAATGCCCAATCTCGTTCAATTGAAGAATCTTTTATGGCTTCATCAATTCCATACAAAATTTATGGAGGTTTGAAATTCTATGACAGAAAAGAAATTAAAGATATCGTTGCATATTTAAAACTTATCTACAATACAAATGATTCTGTAAGCTTTAGAAGAATTATTAATGTTCCAAAACGAGCAATTGGTGAT
This sequence comes from Methanobacteriaceae archaeon, assembly GCA_963602355.1. Taxonomy (GTDB): domain Bacteria; phylum Cyanobacteriota; class Vampirovibrionia; order Gastranaerophilales; family Gastranaerophilaceae; genus UBA791. The sequence continues at coordinate 19,624 of CAVCIU010000010.1, read as the reverse complement.
ACTACAATGCAAAAACTTCAAGATTTTGCAGACCAAAATGATATTAGCTTGTTTGAAGCTATTGATAGAATTGATGAAACAGATATTCAAAAGAAAACTCAATCAAAATTAAAAGATTTTCAAACTTTGATTTTAAAATTAAAAGATGCTGAAAGCAGATACAGTTTTGATGAATATATTGGGCTTGTTATTGAAAAGAGCGGATATATTGCAGAACTTCAATCATCAAACAATCCAGATGATGAAACAAGAATTGAGAACTTGCAAGAATTGGTTAACGTTGCAAGTGAATTTGAACCAGAAGAAATCGACAATACACTAGGTGAATTCTTGGCTCAAATTGCTTTGGTTTCTGATACAGATAACGTTGAACAAATTTCAAATAATGTTACATTGATGACTCTTCACTCAGCAAAAGGTCTAGAGTTTCCATACGTGTTCTTGGCTGGCTTAGAAGAAGGTATGTTCCCTCATTCAAGAACTTTTGAATCTAAATCAGAACTAGAAGAAGAAAGACGTCTTATGTACGTTGGTGTAACTCGTGCAGAAGAAGAATTGTTTATTACATACGCAAAAAGAAGACTTCTTTGGGGTGATTATAAATACAATCCTCCTTCAAGATTTTTAGAAGAAATTCCTTCAAGTGTTATGGATACAAGTTACAACGAAACTATGACTGCACCTGTAAAACCTTCATTTAAAAGAGCTGTTGAAACTATCAAAACAACGAGATTTAACGATGACGGTAGAATTATGTCATCTTCTGGTTTTGGTAAAAACTTTGTAGCTCCGCAAAATAGAGGTTTGGCTCAAAATACTCAAAAAAGTTTTGTTGTTCATAAGCACAAAAATATTTCAGAAGGTGCAGGACAAATTCTAAAAAGAAATCCTGTTTCAAGAGAAAAAGAAGAAGAAAAAATTAAAAAATTCTTTGAAGATAATAAAATCAAAAGAAAAATTGAAGAATCTAAACAACGTGAAAAAGAGGCTCAAGAGCAAAAAGAACGTGAAATTCAAGAACACAATTCTTTTGAAATTTTCAAAGCTGGCGACAGAGTATTCCACGAAAAATTCGGTATCGGAACTATTCTTGATGTAATGGAACTTGGCGAAAGCTCAATGTATACAGTTGATTTCGGTCGACAAGGTAAAAAAGCACTTGATACAAGTTATGCAAATTTAAAGAAATTTTAATATAATGTAACGGAACTGATTTTTTTTTATTTTTTTCTTATAATATTTGTATAAGTGCAAGCGAGGAAAAAGTATGAAAAATGAATTAGACGGAAAAATTATTCCGACACACGATATCAAGTTATTTTCAGGCAGATCAAACCCTAAATTAGCCGAAGAAATTGCACAACACTTAGGTACAACTGTTGGACCTATGGTTATTAAAGACTTTTCTGACGGCGAAATTTATGTTCAAGTACAAGAAAGTGTTAGAGGTGATGACGTATTCATCGTTCAACCTACTTGTAAACCTGTAAATCAAAACTTAACTGAACTTTTAATCATTATTGATGCGTTTAAAAGAGCGAGTGCAAAATCAATTACTGCCGTAATTCCTTATTATGGCTATGCTAGACAAGATAGAAAAACTTCTGGTCGTGAAGCAATTACTGCAAAATTAGTTGCTGATTTATTAACAACAGCCGGTTGTTCAAGAGTTTTAGCAGTTGATTTACACTCTGGTCAAATTCAAGGTTTCTTTAATATCCTTGTTGACCACATTTTTGCAACATCAATTTTGGTTAACCATATTAAAGAATTAGGTTTAAAATCAGAAGATTTAGTTATTGTATCTCCTGATACTGGTGGTGTTAAACGCGCAAGAAACTTCGCAAAAGACTTGAAATGTCCTTATGCAATTATCGATAAACGTCGTGATAAACACAATGAAGCAATCGCTAATTGCGTTATCGGTAATGTTAAAGGTAAAACTTGCGTAATGTGCGACGACATTATTGATACAGCTGGTTCTATTACTGAAGCCGCTAAATTGCTTAAAAAGGAAGGTGCAGAAGACATTTATGTTTGTGCTGTTCACCCAATTTTCTCAGGTCCAGCAATTCAAAGATTGAATGATGCACCTATTAAAGAGGTTGTTATTACAAATACTATTCCTCTTGATACATCAAAATTACCACCAAAAATTAAACAACTTTCTGTTGCTAATTTATTGGCACAAGCTATTTCAAGAATTCACGATGATGAATCTATCAGTTCATTGTTCGGCTTTGAAAAAGAAATGAAAGTTGACTAATAATTAGTTGTTACTAAAAAGAGACTTGAATTTATCAAGTCTCTTTTTTTACTGAGTATATTTTTTATTTTGTAGCTGATGAACCGGCTTTTTTTAATTTAGCTTCTCTTGCAGCTTTTAGTTTTGCTGCTTTAGCTGCCTTGGCAGCTGCAGCCTTTGCTTTTGCCGCTGCTAAACTTGCCGGTGTGATTGGTGTTAATTTACCTTTAAAATAAGCTTTTAACCAATATGTGATTTGGTATTCAAGTTCAGGATAACCTTTTAATAAAGTCATTCCCATTCCGCCCTTTGGCATATTTAACGCATCAAAATTACCTTGTGCAAATTTAGCTAGTTTTGATTGTTGAGAAATTGAAAGAGCATCTGTTGAGCTCGCAATTGCAAGGATTGGTGCTAATCCAATTTCTGTCATAGCAACAGGAATGTATAAACCTTTAATTGACATCATTGGTGAGAATAATACTAATGCTTTCGGTTTTACAGGTAATGCTCTTGCAACTAAGATACCTGTGTTTGCACCGATATCGCTACCAACGATTGCATAATCAGTAAAATCAAATCTTTTGTGTTTTGTTTTTACATATTGCATAACATACAAAACATCAGAAGGATACAATGCGTAAGTGTCATTTTTAAAATATTGCCAAGCTCTTTGTCTTAAAGTTTTTGTATAAACACTTTTACCATGACCTCTTAAATCCATACCAACTGTAGCAAATCCGGCATAATTAAGTTTGTTTTCTAGTCCTACAAATGATGCGTAATTTCCTCCTAGTGAGTGTAATAAAATTACGACAGGATATTTATCCATACGAGTTTTAGGATAAGAAACATATGCTTTAATAACAAAGCCATCTTTTGTTTCTACGTCGTATGTTTTATGCACAACCGGATTAAAAGGTTGTGCTGATTTTTTGCTTGCGTTTGCGGCGAAAACTGGAGTTATCGCAAACAAACATAAAATAATTAAAATAAATGATTTAATAAGTTTCATAAACATATTATACTCTAATTTAGTAATTTTGTTAACATATTGTTACAAAATACTCTAAAAAAAGTAAATTTTTTGAGAGAAAAATACTTATATATAGTATAAGAGAGATTAAAGAGTTCAGAGGATTATAAATGTCAATTAAAATCGATGCAAATTTAAGTGTTTTACAAAATAAGTTAAGCATTTCTACTCAAAGAATGGAAATGTATGCTGAAAAAACAGTTGACCAAATTATTGAATCTGAAGCAAAAGCTGGTAATTCAAGAGCTGTTCAATATGCTAGAGAATTATATGGCAATGCATCTCAATTAGTTAAAGCTTTCTCTCTTGATAATCCAAGCAACAAATTAGCTATTCTTCAAGAAATGAATGAAAAAGACATCGTTGAACTTTTACCTCAAATTGAAGATCAAGGTTTGATGTTAGGTTTAAACTTCTTCACTCAAGACAAAATGTTAAAATTATTAGAAGATGCTCCAATCGAAGAAGTTGTTAATATGACTTTAACAGTTTTACCTCTAAACGATGTTTTAGATATGATTCCTTCTAAAGAATTAGACAAATTTGTTAAAAACAAAGATTTAGACCAAGATTTAGTTTTAGACTTTATGGATAAATTAGCTCCAGAAGTTTTGGCTCAAATGATTGAATCTGTAACTGGTGTACCTCTTGAAGAAGAAAACTTAGATCCAAAAGAATTAACAAAAATGATTGCAGGTTTTGACAAAGATACTTACCAAGATGCAATGGTAGCAATGGACTCAGATGCTTTAAGATCATTAATCGCTATGATGTCTCAAAAAGAACCAGAAGTTTTACAATTATTCGATGCTAAAAATTATACAAAATCTTTAGCAACATTACAAAAACCTGATATGATGAAAGGTACAATCGCTTTAACTCCAGAAACAATGGTTGAAATGTTAGGCGAATTACCAAAAGAATTAATGGCAATCGTTGCAACTCAAGTTGATGCTAAAGACTTCGCAGAAATCTTAGTTAAAAAACATCAAGATATCCTAGAATCAGTTATTGCTGCGTAATTTGATAATTAGATTTAATAAATTCAAGTAAGAACGTTAGGGCTTCCTCAGAAAATAGGAACTTTAACGTTCTTCTACTTAGATGAGAATTTAATTTTAATTCTTTAACCTCAATATTATATTTATTTTTAATAGCGATATAAGCTGTTCCTGCAGGTCTACCGCCAGAAGTTTGAGGGCCTGCAACACCAGTTATCGATAAACATATATCTCTATTTGTTTTTCTGAATAAGCCTTCGGCCATTGCCATTGCACATTCTTTACTTATAACACCGTATTTTTCTAAAACTTCTCTATCAACACCTAAAGTATCAACTTTTGCATCTTCTGAATATGTAATAAAGTTTTCTTTAACATAAGTAGAACTTCCAGAAATATCTGTAAGTCTAGAGCTAATTAAACCTCCTGTGCAACTTTCAGCTGTTGCAACAGTAAGCGAAAAACTGAACAATTGTCTTGCTACAGCTTGTTCTTTCTTAGAGGTTAATTGCATATATAAAATTTTTAAGTTTTCAAAAAATTTCTTCATTTGATAAAAATTTTATGAATAAATTAACTCCTTGTCAACTAGAATATAAAAAAAAAATATTTCGAGTGTAAAAAAAACACTTTTAAAATAAAATCTTTTGTTTTATAATTTGCATGTATGAAATCTTGAGAGGTAAGTTATGAAAAACAATATTAAAACTAAAATTGTTGCTACACTTGGACCAAGTTCAAATACAAAAGAAAAGATTAAAGAACTTGTTGAAGCAGGTGTTACAATGTTCCGTTTAAATTCTTCACACGGGGATTTTGAACAACATTTAACAAACCTAAATTATATTAGAGAAATTGAAAAGGAATTAGATACTTTAATTCCAGTATTATTAGACTTGCAAGGTCCAAAAATCAGAGTTGGCTTATTAGATGAACCAATTAAGATTGAAAAAGACCAAGTGTTGAAATTTAGACATCAAGATAAACTAGAAAATGACATTATTCCTGTAGATTACGAAGGTATTGCTAAAGACGTTAATGTTGGTTCTAGAATTTTGATGGACGACGGTAAAATATCATTAGAGGTTTTAAAAGTCGAAGGTGATATCGTATTTGCGAAGGTTATCGCTGGGGAATTGTTAAAACAAAGAAAAGGTATTAATATCCCAGGTTCTTGCGGAAGTATCCATGTTTTAACAGACAGAGATAAAGAATTCGTAAAATTCGCTATTGATAATAAAATTGATTATTTAGGTTTATCATTCGTAAGAAATGCAAAAGATATTACAGAATTAAAGAACTTAATTGAAGAACATAAAGGTAAAATCAAAATTATATCTAAAATTGAAAAACCTCAAGCAATCAAGAATATCGATGAAATTATTGAAAAATCATCAGGTATCATGGTTGCCAGAGGTGATTTAGGTATTGAAATTTCACCAGAAAAAGTTCCAATTGTACAAAAAGAAATTATCAAAAAGGCAAATGCTCAAAGAAAAGCTGTAATCGTTGCAACACAAATGTTGGAATCAATGATTGAAAACCCAATTCCAACAAGAGCAGAAGCATCTGACGTTGCAAACGCAATCATTGACGGTACTGATGCAATTATGTTATCAGGTGAAACTGCTGCTGGTAAATATCCAATCGAAGCAGTAAAAATGATGACTTCTATTGCAGAAGAAATTGAATACAGCAGATTAATGCAACATAACCACTATGATGCAGAAACTCTAGAAATTAATAAAAACGATAGTATTGCTATCTGTTCAGCTGTTATTGATATGGTTGATAAAATTAAAGTTAAAGCTATTATCACGTTTACAGCTAGTGGCTATACTGCAAAATTACTTTCAAAAGCAAAACCTACTGTTCCAATTTTAGTATGTTGCCAAAGTAAGAGAAATTGCAGAAGATTAAAATTATATAGCGATATTTATCCTATTGATATTAACTTCGATGGGGAATTTACAGAAGAATCACTTAAAGAATTTAATAACGTATTAATTAACAAATACGGATTAAAGAAAGGTGATACAATTATCTTCACAGGTGCAATTCCTGATTTAATGAGTGGTAAAACAAACTTCATTAAAATCCATGAACTTGGTTCATTAAGTTAATGTTTTTTAAAGAAATAATGACAATGAGACTCCCTTACGTTATGATTAATGTAAGGGAGTCGTTTTATGAATATCAAACTAGCACAAAAAGCCGTAAAAAAGAGCACTTTTTCAACAGAAGAAGATGAATTTAATGAACTTTCAACATCTGCTCTTTTAGCAAGAAAATCTGTACCTTTATTACACAGAGAATTAGCTAATAATTATGTTTTAATTAAAAGAATTTATAAATTCCAAGCTGTTAAGTCTGTATTGACTCAAGCAGATAAGCTAATGATGGAAAAATATGATTTTAAACCTTTGGCAGAAACTTCTATTGAAAAGGTTAACAAAGAATTAGAATTAATGAGAAATATGTCAGCAAACGAAAATGAAGAAACAAGAAACGATGCTGATGAATTAATAAAAATCAGAACAAAAGAATTAAAATACATTGTTGCAAGTCGTTATTCAAGATTTCATAGCGAATTAAATAACGGTTATATGGCATTAGAAAGATATTTTGAAGAAATTTCAAAATATTATTCATAAAGGATATTCGATGAATAGAACTGATTTTGTTAATGCAAATAGGATTGTAATAAAACTTGGTACAAATACTTTAAGAAACGGAAATGGCGAAGTTTCGCTACCTCGTATTTATTCTTATATTGAAGATATTGCACACCTTGTAAAAAGTGGAAAAGAGGTTATACTTGTAACTTCTGGAGCTGTTGGCTTAGGTAGAAAGAAAATTAATCTTGAAAAAACAACAGATATTGTAGAAAAACAAGCTTGTGCGGCGATTGGGCAATGCAAATTGATGTCTTTGTATGAAGACGGTTTTGATACTTATAATGTTACAACTGCCCAAGTTTTATTAACAGAAGATGATTTTTCTCTAAGAAAAAGATATTTGAATTTGAGAAATACATTGAATAAACTCTTAGAATTGGGCGTTTTGCCGATTATTAATCAAAATGATACTGTTTCTACATTGGAATTAGATGAAATTTATCAAGATATGCAAGTTTGTTTTTCTGATAATGACAAACTTTCTGCACTTCTTACAAGTGAAATGGATGCTGATTTGTTGATTATTTTATCTGATGTTGACGGCTTGTTTGATTCAAACCCTAAAGAAAATCCAAATGCGAAAATTATTACTGAGGTAACTGAAGTTACTGATGAAATTTTAGAATTAGGCAAAGAGGCATCAGAAGGTGGACGTGGAGGTTTTCGTTCAAAACTTGAGGCTGCAAGATTAGTTAACAGATTTGGCGGAAAAGTCCTTGTTGCAAATGGTAAACACCCTTCTGTCATAAGAGAAATTTTCAGCGGAAAAGAAATCGGTACAGCGTTTTTACCAAATGAAGAAGGTTTGTCTGAAAAGAAACGTTGGATTGGTTTTGCAACAAATATTATCGGCAGAATTATAGTTAATAAAGGTGCAAAAGAAGCTATTTTAAAGAATTCTAGTATTTTGCCAATCGGTGTTACAAATATTATTAACGACTTTAAAAAGGGTGAAGTTGTTTCTATTCTAGACGAAGATGGAAACGAAATTGCAAGAGGTATGGTTAATTATAATTCTGATGCTTGTCGAAAAATTATTGGCTACCATTCCGATGATATTTTGAAAATTTTAGGTTATAAAAATTATGATGCAATAGTAACGAGAGATAACATTACATTATTATGAATACAAAAATAAGTTTGATAGCTAAACAAGCTAAGCAAGCCTCAAATAAGCTTGCAACAATAGATAACAAAACAAAAAATAAAGTTTTATTGGCAATAAGAAATGCTTTGATTGCAAATCAAGAAAAAATCCTTGAAGAAAATGCAAAGGATTTAGAAAATGCTGTAAAGCTATTAGAAAATAACGAAATCAAGGCTTCTGTCTATAATAGATTAAAACTTGACGAGGATAAACTTCAAGATATGATTCACGAAATTGAAGGCGTTATTATGCTTGAAGATCCTGTTGGCAAAGTCTTGATAGAAAGAGAATTAGATGAAAACTTATTGTTGAAAAAAATAACTGTTCCAATCGGTGTAATTGGTGTTATTTTTGAAGCTAGACCTGATGTTATAACTCAAATCTCAGCATTAGCTATTAAATCAGGTAATGCTGTAATTTTAAAAGGCGGAAAAGAAGCTGTGAATACAAATAGAGTTCTTTTAGGTATTCTTAATTCAGCATTGAAAGCTTTCCCTGAATTTCCAGAAGGTGTTTTAAATCAAGTGTTTACACATGCTGACGTTGAAGAAATGTTGAAAGCTGACGATGATATCGATTTGATTATTCCTCGTGGCTCAAATCATTTGGTTAAATACATCAAGAAAAATACAAACATTCCTGTGCTTGGTCATGCTGACGGAATTTGTCATATTTATATTGATGAAACAGCAAGTTTGGAAATCGCAAAAGCTGTTGTTGTAGATGCAAAATGTCAATATCCTGCGGCTTGTAATGCTGTTGAAACTTTATTGATTAATGATAAATTCAAATGGACAGTGGATTTACTTGCTCATTTGAAAAACAATGGCATTGAATTAATTGAAAAACCAACGACTTATGCGTATGAATATGGTGAAAAGAAATTAGCTTTAAGAACAGTAATTTCTACTGATGAAGCAATTTTCCATATTAATAAATTTGGTTCTCATCATACGGATTGCATTATCTCAAGAGATGAGGCAAATATTGCTAAATTTATGAATGAGGTTGATTCTGCAGGTGTTTACGCAAATGTTTCAACAAGATTTGCTGACGGTTATAGATACGGTTTTGGCGCAGAAGTTGGTATTTCTACAAATAAAACACATGCAAGAGGACCTGTTGGCGTTGAAGGTTTGACAATTTACAAATATACACTTGAAGGTAAAGGTCAAATTGTTGCAGATTATGCCTCTGGTAAAAAATCTTTTCATCATAAGGACTTAATTTAATGAAAATTTGCGTTGTTGGTTTAGGGCTAATTGGTGGCTCAATTTTTAAGAAATTAAAAACCTTAAATTATGATGTGGTTGGAGTTTCTAATTCACAAAACGGTAAAGAACCTAATATTACAAACGATTTAAACTCTTTATCTGATTGTGAAATTGTTTTTGTAGCAACTCCAATTAATAAAACTATTGAAAAACTCCACGAAATAGAAAAGCACGTTGGTAAAAATACACTAGTTACTGATTGTTGCTCTCTAAAAGAGTTTTTGGGTAATGAAAAGTTTGAGTTTAATTTTGTACCTTCGCACCCAATGGCGGGTACGGAGTTTCAAGGATATGAAAATTCTTTTGCAGGCTTGTTTGTCGGTGCAAAATGGGTTTTAACACCTCAAAATGATGAAAATATCGAAACCTTAATCAATATTATTCGAGAACTTGGTGCAACTCCAATAATTACAACTGCAAAAAAACATGATGAAGCTGTAGCTTTAATTTCACATATGCCAATGGTGCTTGCACAAGCATTAGTTGAAACAGTTAAAGACAATAAACTTGCTCAAAAACTTGCATCAAGTGGGTTCAGAGATATGACAAGACTTGCTCTTTCTAATACAGAAATGGCTCAAGATATGGTTGATTTTAACAATAAAAATATTGAAAATTCTATTTTGAAATTGTATTCATCATTGGGTGATTTAGTAAAAAATTATCCCGATAAAATTGAAGAAATTAAAGAGTTTAGAAATAAAATGTATAAAGACGGAAAGAACGTTTTGTAAAATATTAAATAACTAAAAGGGGCGATTTTGATTTCATCAAAATCGCCCCTTAAAAATGTAATAATCTAAACTTAGTCTTTAATTTCGCCTTGTTGATTTTCAGGTGATTCAAGAGCAGCTTTTTGGCTATCAGTTAGAACTCCAGAAATACCAACTTGGTTTCTGCCGTGTTCTTTTGCGTAGTACAAGCCGTCATCAGCAACTTTAATAAGTTCTTGGTTAGTTTCGCCGTCCATTGGATATGTAGAAACACCAACACTGATTGTAACGTGTTTTTCTTGTGTTGCATTCAATTTGAACATTCTTTCGGCAACGGCTTTACGAACTCTTTTTGCGTTAAATAAAGCATCTTCTTTATCAGTATTTGTAAGAATAACACTCATTTCCTCGCCACCGTAACGACAAACTATATCTGTTGCACGAACGTTGCGTTTAATAGTTTGAGCTACTTGTCTTAGAACTGCATCACCGGCTTGGTGTCCGTATGTATCGTTGAAGCTCTTGAAGTGGTCGATGTCGACGATGATTAGTGAAACATGACCGTTGTATCTTCTTGAAGCATCAATATTCATTTTTAATTGATCTTGGAAATATCTGTGATTGAATAATTCTGTCAAACCGTCTGTTGTTGCAAGTTTGTATTGATAGTCAAAGTCTCTTGATTTGATTATGTACTTAATAATATAAGAAATTACAAAGATTGAAATTATTGCGATTATTGGAAGAACTAAGTCTAACCAGATATTTGCAAATAACATAATTAAGTTAGCAAATATTGAATATGCAACTAGAGTTGATACTGCAGTTGTAATAGCAACAGAGTTTGAATTTGTTCTTAAAACAACTGTACCAACAATTGCAACCAACAATAATGTAACTAAGATGTTTGTTGCAGGAGTAACTTTATGGATAAAGTTGTTATCAATAAAGTTGTTCATAAATGTTGCGTGGATTTCAACACCTGGGTAAGTTTCACCAGTACCAGTTACAGGTGTACTTTTTATATCTCCTAAGCCTGATGTTGTTGTACCAATGAAGATAATTTTATTGTTGAAATCGTATGTTTCTTTAATTTTTTCGCCATTCATTTGCATAACTAATTTATACAATGGAATGTGTTGGAAAGTTTTACCATCAGATGGTCCGTACCAATTTAGGATTAAACCCCCGTCGTTGTTTACTGGAAGTTTTTTGTTTCCAACAACAAGATTATTATTTTTATCTAAAGAAACAGTGTTATAAGATGTTTTATCAAGTTTAGCTTGATAATTTAATGCAGTTAAGAATGCTAAGTTTGGATAGTAATCGTTTTGATATTTAACAACTGCTGGAAATTCTCTGATGATACCGTCAGCTGAACGAACAACATTCAAGATACCAATTTTAATATTACTATTTAAGATTTGAGAAATAATTGCTCTGCAGTTTGAATAAGTGATTGATTCAAAATCAACTGTTGATTTGTTATTAACAGTAAGTTGTAATCTTGCAGGAAGATTAATAGGTTTTCTAACATCGTAATCCATGTTATCAAAACTCATACCAGTCATAACGTTGTCGTATGAATTCATTGCGTGTGCTAATTTGTCGTCAGCACCAACATTGTTCTTCATTGAAGAAACGAACATTAAATCGAATGAGATTGATGAAGGGCTTTGTGCTTCTAAATAATTAATTAAATCTGCATAAATGTTACGAGGTAATGGCCATTCACCATACTTGTTAATTAAATACTCATAACTTGCATCATCAACAGTAATTAATACGATATCTTTGTTTGCATTGTGAACTTTTGATGTTACTTGAATTTTTTGTCTAAAGTCGAAAGTTTTGTTTTCAACCATATTCAAAAAGTCATAAATGTGAGTTACTTTTAGTACAAAAATAAATACTGCAAAAATAACAGCAACTAAGCATGCATACAAAGCAACAGTAACAAACTTATTGTTTTTCAAAAAATCTTTTATATTTTCTAACATAATATACCCATATACTAATCATTAACGTCTATGATTAGTATATATTGGACATTGCATGTTTGCAAGAAAAAGTTTGTCTATAACTGATTTTTCAAAAATATGATTGTTCACTTTTAGGACATCAGTAGTATGAGCCAATTCATCTGGCTTTTTTAAATAATTTAATAAACATTCTTCGTGTAGATTCATCATATTCTTATTGTCTAATAAATTTTAATTTAAACATCAACCCATAGATGAATTTTATGGGTGTACACCCTCAACTAAATGTATGAAAACATTCGTAAATAAAGTTTGAGAAAAATAAAAAAGTACTTGATAAATTAAATTTAGAGTATATTATATATGTATATAAGACGAAAAGTGAGGTACAAAATGAAAGACGGAATTCATCCAGATTATAAAAAATGCACAATCAAATGTGTATGCGGTAATGAAATTGAAACAGGTTCAGTAAACCAAAACATGACAGTTGAAATTTGTAACAACTGCCACCCATTCTACACTGGACAACAAAAAATTCTTGACTCTGAAGGTAGAGTTGAAAGATTCAAAAAAAGATACGGTCAAAAATAAGACTTTGTATTTTATCTTTAAGAAATTTAAAATTATATCCGATTTTCCAAAAATCGGATATAATTTTTTTATTGAGAGGAGAATTTTATGAACGATAATAAGCCAATAGTGCATTTAATCTCTAAACCAGAGAACATGCTAAAGACTATTTATACCGCATGCAGAACATGTTATAGCGCTGATATGCCATTTAATATTTATGAAAATGCTGACGACGAAGAAAAAATGTTGAAACTTGTTAGTAGAATTATTTCATCAGGTCATTATTCTACTATTGAACATATTCAAGTAAGTTTTGCAATTTCAAATGTTTCAAGAGCATGCACTCACCAATTGGTAAGACATAGACACATGTCTTTCTCACAAAAATCTCAAAGATATGTTAAAGAAAAAGGTCAATTTGATTACCTAATTCCGCCAACAATTGAGAAAAATCCAGAATTAAAAGAAAAATTTGAAAACTTTATGCAAGAAATTTCAAATAAATACTTAGAATTTACAGAAGCAGGAATTCCTGCTGAAGATGCTAGAGCAGTTCTTCCAAATGCCTGTGCAACCTCATTAGTTGCTAGTTTGAATTTAAGAGAACTTATTCATATCGCTAATTTGAGACTTTGTTCAAGAGCTCAATACGAAATTAGAACAATGGTTAAAATGATGTGCGACGAGCTAATTAAATCGGAACCATGGTTGAAAGAGTACTTAGTTCCTAAGTGTGAATCAAATGGTTTCTGCGATGAAGATAAATGTTGCGGTCGTAAACCAAAACTTGAAGAATTAAAAAAATAATATTTAAAAAAGAGGGGCGACTTTGAAAAAGTCGCCCCTCTTTTTTTATTTTGAAACTTGTCCGAAAAATTGTTTTGTTATTAGTTGTGAATATTTATCACTTTGGTTTGCTGAAATTAAGATTTTGTTGTTTTCGCCTTCTGTTTCAACAACTGCAACCATACCGCTTAGTGTTCCCATTGGTAATTTTCTTACCTTCGCTGTAAATTTTGCACATGGAACTCTTTTACCGTAAGCTTTGATTGTTCCTCTTTCTGTGATTTTAAATTCGCTTGGAGTAATTGATTTAGCACGTTGTTTTTTTATTAAGCGCATCATTTTGTCCTCTAAATCATCACTTTTTATATCAGCTTCTGTTAATAATTGTTCTTTTGTATCAAGGATAATAAATTTTTGTCCGCTAGCGTTATGTTCAGCTAAGATACCTTTATATCCGAAGAAATTCATAGATTTATCGATTTCAAATTCTGAATCAAGTTTTGAAAAATCGCCTAATTCTGAATTGTTTTCAAAAGGTTTTTTGTCGCCTAAAAAATTATTAAAATTTTGACTAACCCAATCCGGACCGCCAATAGATACAAAACCTATTACGGCGAATGATAAAATTAGCATATTTATAATTTTTTTAAAGCACCCCATATTGAAATCCTTGTTACTTTAAAATAAGATATATCTAGGGATATATTATAATAATGACAAAACAAGAAATCAACTACATAAAAAGTTCAGAGGTTAATATTGATGATGCAACTCCAGTAATGAAGCAGTATTTGGAGATTAAAAGAGAACATCAAGATGTTATTCTTTTGTATCGTCTTGGCGATTTTTACGAAACTTTTTTTGAAGATGCTCTTACAATGTCAAAAGTTTTAGAGATTACTCTTACTGGTAAAGATTGCGGACAAGTTATTGGAAGAGTTCCTCTTGCTGGTATTCCTGCAAAAGCAATTGATGGATATTTAGAAAAATTAATCAATAATAATTATAAGGTAGCAATTTGTGAACAACTTGAAGATCCTAAAGCTGCAACAGGGCTTGTAAAAAGAGGTGTTACAAGAATTGTTACAACAGGTACTTTAACAGAAAGTGAACTTCTTCAAAAAGATAAAAATAATTATATTTGTTCAATGGTTGAGGATAAAAAGTCTGGTTTATTTGGTTTTTGTTATGCGGATATTTCAACTGGTGAATTTAAACTTACTCAAGCATCTTTTGACTTGATTAGAGGTGAACTTGCACGTATCAACCCTTCTGAAATCATTGGACCTTCTAAAGACTTGAAAGTTCAACCTTTTCAAATCGTTCCAGAACAAAAAATTGATTTACCAGACGAAGTCGTTGAAAGATATAACTGTTCAATGATTCCAAGCAATGTATTTGAAGAAAAATTTGCCTATAATAATTTAAAAAGCTTGTACTCTGTTCAAACTCTTGATTCGTTTGGTTATAACGATTATAAAATAGGTTTTAGAGCAGCTGCAGCATTGTTATCTTATATTTGGGAAAACTTAAAAGATAATTTTACAAAATTTGATAAGTTGGCTACGTATGAGCTAAAAGACTTTGTTATTATTGATTCTGGTACGAGAAGAAACTTAGAATTAACAGAAACTCTTCGTGAACGCAATAAATATGGTTCGTTACTTTGGGCAATTGATAAGACTAAAACAAATATGGGTGCAAGACTTTTGAGAAATTGGATTTGCCAACCTCTTAAAAATCTTGATAAAATCAACGAAAGACTAGATATTGTTGAAGAACTTATTGAAAAGAATGATATTAGAAATACTTTGCGAGATAAATTTGAAGGTGTTTATGATATTCAAAGAATTGCTACAAAAATAAATAATAACACGGCTACACCAAGAGATTATATTAGTTTAAAAAATTCTTTGTATAATATTCCAGACATTGCTCAATTGGCTGACGAATTAGAATGCCCAATTTTAAATATAGTTAAGGAAAAAGAAGTTGAAATAACAGAACTTTGCCACATTATTGAGCGAACAATTGTTGATGAACCGCCTATTCAAATTAAAGACGGTGGCATTATCAAAGAAGGTGTTAATGGTGAATTAGACTATCTTAAAAATGCCGTTGAAAACCAAGAAGAATGGTTAAGAAATTTTGAAGAAGAAGAACGAGAAAAAACAGGTATCACAAAGCTAAAAGTTGGCTATAACAAAGTTTTTGGATATTTTATTGAGGTTACAAATTCATTCTTAAATCTTGTTCCTGAGGATTATATTAGAAAACAAACTTTAACGGGTGGAGAAAGATTTATTACTGATAAATTAAAAAAACACGAAGATATAGTTTTGACTTCTCAGTTTAAATCTAAAGAACTTGAATATAAATTATATTCTGATTTTAAAAACTATACAAAAGAATATGTTGAAACTATCCGTAAAGTTGCTGAATGTATTGCAGAATCAGACGTTTTGTCAAACTTTGCTCAAATTAGTTTGGAAAATAATTACGTAAAACCTGTAATTGACGATTCTCAAGATTTCTTTGTTAAGAACGGTCGACACCCTGTGTTAGAAAAAATTCTACCAATGGGAACTTATGTTTCTAATGACTTGAACTTATCAAAAAATGATACACAATTTATGATTTTGACTGGTCCAAATATGGCTGGTAAATCTACTTATATGCGTCAAAATGCGTTGATAATTATTTTAGCTCAATGCGGTTGCTTTGTTCCAGCAGATAGTGCAAAAATTGGTGTTGCAGATAAAATCTTCACAAGAGTTGGTGCAAGTGATGATTTGACGTTAGGTCAATCAACGTTTATGGTTGAAATGATTGAAACTTCTTACATTTTGAATACTGCAACAGAAAAAAGCTTTATTTTATTAGACGAAATCGGCAGAGGTACAAGTACATACGATGGTGTTGCAATTGCATGGGCTGTTGCTGAATTTATTGCTACAAAAATTCAAGCCAGAACTATTTTTGCAACGCATTATCATGAATTGAACGTTATGACTAAAACTTATCCTATGATTAAAAATTATAGAATTACAGTTGCTGAACAAAATGGCGAAATTGAGTTTTTGAGAAAAATTGTTCAAGGTGGAGCAAGTCAAAGTTATGGTATTCAAGTAGCGAAAATGGCAGGACTTCCAAAAGAGGTTGTAAATCGTTCTATGGATTTGATGACAAAAATGCAAAAAGATTTCTCTAAAAATCTTACTCAACGTAAAAAATCACTTTCTAATTCTGAAGACGAAACTCAACTTAACTTGTTTTAACATATTTGTTATAAATCCTTTGATAATGTTACAATTAAAGAAAGAATAATTGTATGTCAATGAGGGAGAAATAACATGGACAAAAAACAAGCAAAAGTTATAAAAGATGCGTTGAAAACTCTTGGTAAAAAGAATTTAGCTTTAATTATTCACGGCGGTAGTTTTCCTGCAAGAAAAGGTGAAAATACAGGCTTTGGTTCACCAAACTCAAATGGTGCAAAGGATTTAATTGATTACGCATCAGGCTTGTTTAATTCAATCCAACTTGGACCTGCCGGGAAAACAAAAAGTTGCGATTCTTCTCCATATACAAGTACAATCTTTTCAAACAACCCTCTTTTCGTTGACTTAAAACAATTAACTACAAAAGATTGGGATTATATTTTATCAGAAGAAACTTTCAACAATATAGTTGAGCAAAATCCTAATAAAGAAGTTGCTAAAACATCTTATTCATATATTTATAAAGCTCAAAATGCAGCTTTGAAAGAAGCTTACGATAACTTTAAAACTAGCGAAAAACTTAAAAAAGCTAGAAAAGAATTTGAAGTATACAAATTAGAAAACAAATACTGGTTAGAAACTGATGCTTTGTATTCAGCATTAAGTATTGAACATAACAATGATTACTGGCCATTATGGCAAAATGAAACAGATAAAAACTTATATGACCCAAAATCATATGAAGATAAAGAAAAAAATTCTCACAGATTAGATGAAATTGAAGAAAAATATAAAGACGAAATTGATTTTTATATGTTCATTCAATATGTAATTTCAAAACAAAACGAAGATACAAAACACTATGCAAAATCTAAGAAAATTAAAATGATTGCAGATAGACAAGTTGCATTCTCAGATAGAGATACTTGGGCTTATAAATCATTATTCTTAGAAGGTTGGTCTTTGGGTTGCCCTCCAGATTATTTCTCAGCAAATGGTCAAGCTTGGGGGTTCCCTGTTATGAATCCTGAACTTTTATTCAAAAAAGATGGCTCTTTGGATAAAGGTGGGGTTTTGATGAAAAACTTATTTAAAAAAATGTTCAAAGAAAATCCTGGAGGTGTTAGAATTGACCACATTGTAGGTTTAATTGACCCATGGGTATATCGTTCAAACGCAACACCAAGAATTGAAGACGGTGCAGGCAGATTGTATTCTTCTCCAGAACACCCAGTTCTTTCAAAATATGCAATTCCTACAGAATCTGATTTGAATACAGAAGTTACTGCAGATAACGAACAAAGAGTTAAAAAATTAACGGATAAACAAATTAAACTTTATGGTCGCTTGATTGAAAAAATCGTTATTGCTGCTGCAAAAGAAGAAGGTTTGAGCAAAAATGATATCGTTTGCGAAGACTTAGGTACTTTGACAAACCCAGTTGCAGCTGTTATGAAAAAATACGACCTGCTAGGCATGAGATTAACTCAATTCGTTGTTCCAGATATGGAAGATCACCCATATCGTATGAAAAATGTTCCAAAGAAAACTTGGATGATGGTTGGAACACACGATAATCAACCAATAAAACGTTGGGCTGATTCTTTGGTTAATACTCACGAAGCTTATTTACATGCTAAAAATCTTGTAGAAGATGTTTATCCATATGTTGATAATAAAGATGATGTTATCGTTAGATTGACTAAAGATGCTGATTTCTTAGCAGAAACAAAATTAGTTGAATTGTTCGCGTCAAAAGCAGAAAATATTCAAATCTTCTTTACAGATTTCTTTAATATTAATGAAACATACAATGTTCCTGGAACTTCTGGCGACAAAAACTGGTCATTAAGATTAACAGATGATTTTGAAAATCTTACACCAATCAATATGCCTCATATCTTAAAACAAGCTATATTGGCTAGAGGTGAAGAATTTGCTCATAAAAATCATAAATTAATCGAAAAATTAGAAGAACTATGAAGAAACTTTTATTAATATTTTTTGCGTTTTTAATGTTTGTTTTGCCTACAAGTGCGGAACAAATCTCGAATGATGCAAAACTAGAATATAATCATGGCATAGATTTCTACAAAAATGGTGAATACGATAAAGCTATGGCTGCGTTTCGTCGTGCTATCAACCTTTCACCTGATTATATTGATGCGTATTATAACTTAGGTACAATTCTTGAATACCTTAACCAATATGATTACGCACTAGAAATGTTTAAACAGATTATATTGAGAAAACCAGAAGATTTTGAAGCAGTTTATAAAGCTGGACAAATGGCAGTAAGAACAGGTGATTACTCAAGTGCTGTTCAATACTTAAACCTTGTTCCAATGCAGTCTAAATATTATAATTCCGCAAAAGATTTGCTTAAACAAATTGGCGCTAATGCTTCCAGGCTAAATTCTCAAAAGCCTTCTGAAAACATAAACCGTGATACAAATTTGTTTGAAAGACTTGCAAGTCCTACTGGCATTGTTACAGATGTTTATGGGACTATTTATGTCGCTCATTTCTCAAATAACGAGATAACAAAAATCGATATTAATAATACAAGAACAACTTACGTTAAAGATTCAAAAATCAATGGCCCAATTGGTATGACTATTGATTTAGAAGGTAATCTTTATGTTGCAAACTATAATGCTAATAACGTGATAAAAATTAAACCTAATAGAGAAGTCTCTGTTTTGATTGGTAATATTAAACAACCTTATGGCTTGTTTTTAAGAGATGATGTTTTGTACGTTTCTTTACAAGGTCAAAATGCAGTACTAAAATATAGATTAAATTTCTAAATTTTACTTAAAAATTTTAGAATAACTAAAAAAGAGAGACATTTGTCTCTCTTTTTCGTTGTAAATATTTTGTTTGTTTTAAAACTCATTTGTTCAAAAATCTTATCTTTTAAAAGTATTAACCGAATAAGTTGAAACCTCTTTCAACGTTTTTG
>CAVCIU010000009.1:0-41398 GCA_963602355.1 Methanobacteriaceae archaeon | reverse complement strand
AAGGCTTGTTGGAACAACAACAAAGAGAATATATTCCAGCACCACCACCTTATGCGATGACAGATGCAATCAATGAATTACGTTCAGATTTAGAAGCAATTGATGACAACGAAGCTGGCGAAAAAATCAAAAGTTGGATAGAACAAAGATAATAGAAATTTAAAAGAGTTGACGAGCCAAACACTCGTCAACTCATAATCAGATAAAAGGTAGTAGGTAGTGAATAATGGCAATAGAAGGGTTCGATTATAAACAATTTTCTCAAATGTTAGCAGATCAAGCTAAAGAGCTTGTTCCAGCTGAATTTGATGATTTTCAAAAAAAATATATTGTTCAAACATTATTGAACTTCTCAATGCTTGCAGGGGAAGCTATTTCAAATGACCCACAAATGGGCTTTAATGCTGACCAAGCCGTATTACTTACTCAAATCATCGCAGAATGGTCATTCCACAAATCTGTAGATTTAATCCGTTCAGGTATTGATTCACAATACTGGGACGGAGTTTTGCAAAAAGTTGCGTTTACTATTTTTGAAATTGGTAAACAAACAATTCAAAACAATATTCCACAAGACCAAATGCTTGCATTGATTGAACATCACGTAAAACAAGCCTTCGACGGTGCAATTGATGAATTATCTCAAAAAGGTATAATTGACGAAAGCTTAAAAGAAGCTGCTCAAAACCAATCAAACATTGATGCAATGGTTCAAGAGGCAGAAGAAGCAAGACAAGAAGAGGAAGCTCGTCAAGCACAAGAAATGGCTGCTCAACAACCACAAGAGCAAGGTCAATTACCTCCAGACCAAATGGCACAAGCTCAAATTCCTCAACAAACAGGAAACCAAAACAAGATTTTAAAACTTGCATCTGTTGCTTTGATTTTAAAAACTTTATCACAAGACAAAGTTCATACAATCTTGAACAAGTTCAGCCCTGATGATGCACAACTTGTAAGCCAATATATGCAAATGAACGACTTAGAAACAAGACTTGATCCAAGTGTGTCAATTCAATTCTTAAAAGAAATCAAGACACAATTGCCAGAGCCAAAACAACTAAGTCCTTCAAAGATAACAGAAAGAATAGAAAAAGCAATCAAAGGTTGCGAAAACCCACACAAACTACAAGAGATGTTGAAAAAAGAACGACCAATGGTCAAAAAATTTATCCAATGTGCATACGAAGGGGAATTTTACGAAATGCCAATCAGAATTGCAAACATTGTTGCCCAACACGTTGAATGTAGTGTATAATATAACTACTTATGATCATAAAAAAACAAGCACGAAAGAAGGAGGTTGTACAAGAAGTACAACAGCCTGTTTCGGAAGAAAATGTCGTAGTTGTAGAGGAAGTTCAGCAACAACCTGTGCAAGAGCAAAAAATTGAAGTATCTCCATTGCCAACGCAAGAGGAGATTAAAAATGATGCTTTCGACATTGACAAGATTGATTTTACACAAAGACAAGAAAGACGTCGTGGTGATAGACGTAGAGGTTATCGTAGAATTGACGATAGAAACCTTATTTCAAGAGCTCAAGAAGAAGCTGACCAAATCAAAGAATCTGCTGCAAAAGAAGGTTATAAAGCCGGACTTGAAGAAGCTAGAAATGATATTCTAGATTTGAGAGATTCCATTGAAGATTTTGTTTCTGCAAAAAAAGAAGTTTTTGAATACATCGCACCTGACATTTTAGAAATAGCTGTTGATATTGCCAGAAAAATAATTAAAAAAGAAATAGAACAAGATCCTGAATCAATAATTTCAATGATACTTGAAGTAATGGAGAATTTATCAAAAGAAGAAACAAAAATCACTATTAAGGTAAATCCAATGGAAGCAGATCTTGTTAGAGAAGAATTACCAAAGGCACTATCAGCGAAAGGAACAGAAGCAAGAATAACAGTAGTAGCAGACGATAGTGTTTCATCAGGAGGCTGTATTTTCGTAACAAACAACGGAATAATTGATGCAGGATTAGAAACTCAAATTGAAATTCTAAAAGAAGCATTGAAGGGAATGTAATGGGCGCACCAGGGTCAAAGTCAATAAGTGAAATATTTTTAGCAGGCTTTGTATTAATGTTAATACTTATCCTGTTGATTGAGATGCCTACTTGGATTATCAACTTTTCAATCAGTTTCAATATGACTATTGGTATTGTGCTTTTGATGATTGCCCTTTATGTACAAAAACCACTTGAATTGGCGGCATTTCCATCAATCATTTTGATTTGTACAATGTTCCGTCTAGTACTTTCAATCGCATCAACACGTCTTATTTTGGCGAAAGGTGATGCGGGTGAAGTTGTAACGGCGTTCGGCCATTTCGTAACCGGTGGTAACATGGTTGTAGGTTTCGTAATTTTCTTAATCATTACGGTTGTACAATTCATGGTAATCACAAAGGGTGCTGAACGTATCGCCGAAGTTTCTGCCAGATTTGCCTTAGATGCGATGCCTGGTAAACAAATGACAATCGATGCCGATTTCAATGCAGGTTTGATATCACCAGAAGAAGCTGTTAAACGTCGTGAGGACTTACAAAGAGAATCAAGTTTATTCGGTTCTATGGACGGTTCCATGAAGTTCGTAAAAGGGGATACAATCGCCGGCGTTATTATTACTATTATCAACATTGTCGGCGGTTTATGCGTTGGTTGTTTGATGAACAATATGCCAATTGCAGATGCTGTTTCAAAATACACTATCTTAACAATCGGTGATGGCTTGGCTTCACAAGTTCCTTCACTATTGATGTCAATTTCAGCCGGTATCGTAATGACTCGTGCTTCTGCAACAAGCTCTTCATTAGGTGCCGATTTAACAGCACAATTAATGAGCAAACCTTACAGTTTATTCTTTGCAGCAGGGTTCTTATTCTTGATTACATTATCATGTCCAATAACAGGTTTACCTTGGTTCCCATTCTTGCTATTTACAATAATCCTTGTATTAGCAGGGTTCTCAGTACTTGTTAACGCAGACGTACAATCACAATTGGGTCAATTGGAAAGTGTTAGACAAAACATGCAAGACCTTGTTAACCCTAACAGAATGTACGAAAGACTTGGTGTTGACGTACTTTCATTACAAGTTGGGGCTGGATTGCTTGTAATTGCCGACCCAGACCAAGAAGGTCAATTGCTTGCTAAGATTGCTGCCTTGAGACAAAGAGTTACAGACGAATTAGGTTATATCTTACCAAATATCAGAATTATGGACTCATCAGCGCTTGAAGCCAACGAATACTTGATTGCTATTCGTGGTAACACTGTTGCGACTGGTTTTGTATACCCTGGTAAATACATGGTTATTGCCGATCAATGGGATTCTGTTAAATCATCTGTTCCAGATGATGCAATCGTTGGCGTTGACCCAACTTACCAAACACAAGCTTATTGGGTTTCTGAAGAAGATGCAAAATCAACTAAAGCTATTACAGCCGTTGATGCTACAGACGTTGTAGTTACTCACTTACAAGAAATTTCAAGAAAACACGTTGATGATGTAATGACAAAAACTGACGTATTAAAATTAATGGAATTAGTACGTTCACAAGACCCTACCCTTGTTAACGACTTGGTTCCAACAATCATTTCTACAAGTGATTTGAGAAAAATCTTTGTAAACTTGATTAGAGAAAAAGTTTCTATTAAAGATATTATCTTCATCTTTGAACGTCTGTGCGACTATGCGAGATTTTCAAAAGAACCGGACATCTTGTCAGAACGTCTGCGTGCAGCATTAGGCAGACAAATCTGTTTGACTAACGTTCAAGAGGACAAAGTTCTTTATGCGTTAACACTTTCACCTGACTGGGAAAAAGTATTAGACGACAGTTGCCAAAGAACAGAGCTTGGTACAATGTTCTTGCTTAACCCAATGCAAGTACAAGAGCTTATTGAAAGCACAGCTACAACTCTTATGACAGCTCACCAAAACATTGGTAAACAACCAGTAATCTTGTGTTCACCTAGAATCAGATTACCTCTGTTCCAATTGCTTGAACGTCATATCCCAACAATCGTTGTAATTTCATACTCTGAATTGATTACAGATATTAAGGTTGAAGCAGTTGATACAATTGGTGAAAGCTACAATCAAGAACAATATGTAACAGGCTAATAAATGAAGAAAATTGTTTTATTCTTGATAGAAATCTATCAAAAAATTTCGAGATTAACACCGCCAGTATGTAGATTTGCGCCAACTTGCTCAGAATATACAAAACAAGCCATTATTAAATTTGGGCTTGTTAAAGGACTTTGGCTAGGAATAAAAAGAATTTCTAAATGCCACCCACTGCACGAAGGTGGCTATGACCCAGTTCCAGACGAATTCAAATGGTAATTGTAACAACTTCTTAACATAAGAGTTCAAATCTCTAAAGTTATCACAAAAAGTTGCCGATATATAACTTGTAAGCAAGATAACTAATAAAAAGGATATGTGAATATGTTAAGAAAAATCGAATTACCAACTACTAATATTGATAACAGTGTTGAATTTATTTTGAGAGGAGCAAAAAAACGCAGATCAATGGCTATGGCATCTGCAAGAATGCTAACTAACGAACAAGGCATTCAAACTATGTTGGTTGCTGTAAAATAATAGAGTGTGTAGAGAACCGAGAAATCGGGTGTGTGAAAACAAACAGCAATCTGTATGAAAAAAGAAGAAAGATGAATTTTAAAGAGGTCAAAAATTTGACCTCTTTCTTTTTGTAAAAAATTTCGCATAAACCATAAACAATGCTACAATGTAAAAAAGAAAATTTAGGGAGAAGAAATGTTTCAACAATGTCCATTTAATAATAACGAATGCAACGAAAACTGTGGTTTGTTTATAGCTCCAGAAGATTTAAACGAATTAATGGCAACAAGATTAACAAGTATCGGAGTATTTAACGTACAAGAAGGTATGTGTTCACTAAAAATGCTAGCACTAAGCGGTGGACGTTTTATGTTTGAAAACACTGCGACTATTCGTAGAAAATAGGTTAATGAATAGTGAATAGACTTATGCTGTCGCTTTTGGATTGCTTAACTTCCGTTCGCAATGACATTTAGAACTACAATTATTAACATATAAAAAGAGTTCCCGTTTGGGAACTCTTTTATTTCACATCTACTCTTTTATTTTTTCTTAGCCATTGTCTCTTTTTGTAATCATTGCTGCTAACATTGTGTTGAAGTGGTTGTTTACAACTTCGTCATCGATGTTGAACCAGCTGTTGTTTTCTGCTGAAACTTTTGCTTTGAATGATTTAGCTTCTGCATCTAAGCCCATTTCTGATGCTCTTGCTGCTAATTTATCTTTTAAACCATTTGTGATTTTTGTTAATCTTCCTGACCAACCTACCCATTCTTCATTTTGTAATGATTCGATTAATGTTTCACCGTCCATATCATCTGAGTATTGGTTGATGTATGTTTCCATAACTTCAAGAACGTTGTCTTTGTTAATTCTAGCTAAAGCTTCATCTACTGCTTTATTATCAGTACCGATACCTTTCATAGCTACATATAATTTTTCGCAAATTTCGTTTGCTTCTTTTTGAACTTTTTCAGATTTAGCTTTTGCAGCTGCTTGTTTTTTATCTGTTTGAGTTGCTGAACCAGCTTTTGCTTTTTCGTCAACTTTTGTTGTATCTGCAACTGTTGTTGTAGTTGTTGTTTTAGCACCCGCTTGAGCTGTACCGTTGCCGTTTGTTCTTGTAATGCCACCGAAAACACCGTTACCTAAACCAGCGAAATTTACGTTGAAGCAGTTTGCGATGTTGTTGAACCAAGTTGGCATTGCCATATTTACACAAGCTTCAGAAATTGGAGAGTATGCAATGTTGTTGAATTGACCAGCCATTGTGTTTGCGAAGATGTTTAATTTTGAGTAATCAACGCTTGCTGTTTGGTATCCGTTCAATCCGCCAGTTAAACCGTAATTGTTAAGACCAAATCCTAAACCAGTGTTTAAACCATAATTAAATGTCATATATAATTCCCCGTTTTCCTATGTTTCTTAGTGTGTGTTTGAAAGTTTTATTAAATCTTTTATCTTTTAATATCCCTTACATTAATATAAAAACAATCTCAAACTCATGATTGACAAATGTTTTCGGCATATTTTTATTCAAATCGCTCAAACCCTTTATTAACAAGGATATACTCATTGTAACAAAACTTAACAAATACTTAAAAAGCCAAGTTCATCATGGTTTTGAGGGGAATATTTTGTGAAAAACGAGGGCGAAATTTCAAAGAAATTTCGCCCTCGTTTAAACTTAATAAAAAGGGACAGGGAATGTCCCTTAGAAAATGGAGTTTAACATTACACTTGTCTATGAACCACTTACTAATCTTAATGCTTCTTGTAGTAGTTCTTTGTTTGATGAAATCAATTTGTTTGCCAATTCCATTTGAACTTTTGCCAATTGGAAGCTGTTGATATTATCTTTGAAACCAGCATTTGAAAGTTCAATCAAGCCTGAACGAACTTCTGCTCTACCCATTACAGGTCTACCAGATTCTGGAGTTTCAATGTATTGATTATCTTTGATTTCATACAAGCCGTTTTTATTATGGAAACTTGCTTGAGCTACCTTGTATAAAGGAACTTTTCTTTTACCGCCGTCAGCTTTACCATAAATTGTACCGTCTTCTTTGATTTCGTAATCATCATATTTACCTAAATATTTACCATTGTTAGGGTCAATCCACAACTTAATGTTTGTTGTAGGTAAATCCATTGCGCCACCTTTTAAAGTAGTCTCTTGGTAAACATCGTTTTTAACGGCTTTTGTACCAGCCATAATTTCGCCTTTATCGTTCAAGATATAACCTTGAACATTCATGCCATCTTTAGTTTTATATGCACCTTCAGCATCAAAATCAAATTCACCGTGTCTTGTGTAAACAGTTTTGCCGTCTTCACCTTTTATCATAAAGAAACCTTCACCTTCTAAGAATAGGTTAGCATTACCTGTACCTGGTGTTGATTTACCTTGACTGAAGTTTACACTTGAATTATCAAGCACTGACCCGTTTAAAAATGTTTGAAAGCTAATTTTCTTCTCTTTATACCCAGGAGTATAGATATTAGCTAAGTTTTCTGTAATTGCTCCCATCCAGTTGTTTGTTGCCTTTTGAGCATTTAGGGCAATCATAAATGAATCGTTCATTCTCTATTCTCCTCTTCTTCTTCTCTCTCTATTTTGTCTACCACCGTTTGATTGACGATAATTCAAATCTTTATAATCGATATTTTCGTCATTGAATTTTTGGCGTAGCATTGGCAATTGAGTTCTCAAGAATTGCTCAACTGCCTTGTCTCCTGGTAAAAATTCTGCTGAAATCTTACCCTCTCTATCTATCTTTATAATGACAGAAATGTTTTTGTCAAAATCTATTCTGAAAGGTTTGTTAGTTTTTGCAGCTTCACCAATCATGTCAGCTAAGGCTTTTGAAACTCTAGTTGTTTGTTGAGCTTCGTCTGCTTGTTGCAAATCTTGTAAAATTTGTGTTGCAGTGTCAGTAGCTGTTTGACCTGTTTCTTGATTATTTTTTACTAATTCAATAAAGAAATTAGCATCTTGCTCTGTCATTTTTAGTTGTTTAGTTTCAACTTTTTTTGGTTGAACCTTTTGAACATCTAAAGATTTCAATTCTTTTTGAACAGATTTAGCCTCTTGAGCAGTTTCAACAATTGATGCTAAATCGTCAATTTCAGCAATTCTTTCGTTAATTACATTTTTAACATCTTCTGTCGCCGCCAAGTTTTGAGCTTTGTTTAGGTTGTAGTAATTTTTAATTTCTTCTGTCAAAAGAGTATTGTCATCAATCATTGAAACATCTTTAGATTTCAAATCCTCAACAGTATCTTCTGACATAATTTCAGTCAAGAATTTGTTTAAATCTTCTAAAGGTTGTTTCTTTTCAGGTTCAACAGCTGTTCTACCGATAGTTGTAGATTTCAACTCTAAATCTTGAGTAGATTTTGGAGTAGCTGATTGTTTTTGTTCAAATACAGAATTTTCAGCCTTTTGTTCAATGGCTGTTTTTTGTTCAACCTCTGGCTCAACTTGTTGTTTTACTTCAAGCTTAGAGTCAAATTTCATTTCAGATTTTGAGTTAATATTTTGTTTTGGTTCAAAAGTTTTTTCAAGATTTTTTTGAGCTTTGTTATCAAAGTCTTTGTTTAAAACATTTTCAACTTCATTAACAGATTTAATCTCTGCTTTATTTTCTTTACCAATTTTGTTATCAAAATTATTTTCTGGTTGTCTCAATTCTTTTGGAACAACTTCTTCCATTACAGGAATTTTGCCAACCAAATCAACATCATCATTTAAAATCTTATCCAACATATTATTATTTTTGTTTGTTTCAGATTTCAAATCATGTTTTTTATTCATTGTATTAAAATTTTTAGAAATTTCTTCATCTTCAAGAGTAGAAATATCCTTCATAGAATTCAAACTGTCAATTTGAGGTTTTAACTGTTCTTTGACTTCTTCTGGTTTGAAATCTTCAACACTTAATTGAACTTCTTCGTGTTCTTGAAGTTTATTATTGTCTTTAATTTCTGATTTTAATTCATTTTTATTATTTTTTGGTAATTCACTTATTGTTTGAATAGTTTGTTCTAAAGCTAAAAATTGGTTATTGCTCTTTTCAAAATATTCAAATTCTTCCATAGAAGCTTTTGGAGTAGTATGTTTTGCCTCTTCTGGAACAACCTCTTCCATAATCATCTTTGGCATAGTTTCTTTTTTATCAGTTTCGTTTTTTGAAACGTAATTAATATTAGACTGACAGAAATCATTTATTTTTTTAGAAGCATCATCTTCTAGAGTTTCTGATTTGTTTTCAACAGAATTTTTAGCAACTTCTTTCGTATCCAAAGTTTCTTTCATAGAATTTGCCATATCCAAATCCTTCAAACCGTCAACAAAAGTTGTATCGCCAGTTTTTACAGGTGTTTGAGTAGACATCTGATTTATGTTTGTTTCGTTAACTGTTTGATTTTGTTTAATTTTCATTCTGTTCACTCTCAAGTCTTTTTAGTAATTCTTCTTCCTCTTCGAAAATTCTTTCTTGCGTTTGTTGGAAATATCTTTGAACACCTAGTTCTGAATAATTCTTCAACTCTGCCGCTTTTTCTTCTTTTAAGAACTCGTCTCTGCTCTTTTCTTTGTGTTTTTCAAGTACCTTTACTGCCTGTTCAAGCTCAACCAATTTTGCAACTTCTTGCTTTAGTATCGCTTCTTTTTCTTGTCGTACAAGTTCTAATTGATCACCCTTGTCCCATAGGTGATGCAAATACTTGTCGTATGCTTCCATCATTGTGTAATCACAATGTCGCATATTTTGTTTTGTACCCTCAATTTCTGCAAGATTTCTTCGGATATCCTCTTCCGCCTGATACAATGCCGATTGGGCTTTTTGTACCTCTAAAAGCTGTGCCTCCTTCTTTCTTATTCTGAAATCAAGAATTTTTTGTAGTCTGTAAACAAAAGGCATTCTCTCTATACTTTCATATACTCATTATGAAGTATGTTTTGTAATTGTTACACATCCATTTGTATGATTATTTTTTAATGATTTTTGAAAATAAGTCAAAACATGTAAAAAGACTAAACTCTTATCAAGTTTAGTCTTTTTTCTCTACTTTAAATTATTTTTGGCTTACTCAACGATTTTAATTCTGTTTTGGTTTTTGATTTCGATTTCTTTACCTTCGTTTTGAAGTTTTTTAATGTATTCAGCAACCATATAATCTTTGTCTTCTTCAAATACAGCTTCTGCTTTATCCATTGATTTTAACATTTCGAAACCGTCTCTACCATTTGCATAATATGTATCCATTGCAACTTTGAAAGTTTTGTCTTCGCTTGGATTGTTGATATCTAATTTTGTTACGTTACCGTCTTTACCTACAACTTCTGCTGATAATAATTCACCTTTTTTGTTGATTTCGTAGTTCATACCAGAAACTTGTAAGATACCAGGTTTTGTACCAGGAGAAACTAATGAATGAGCACCGAATTTTAATGCGTCAACGATAGTTTTTTCACTTAATGGAATTAATGCCATACCATTTTTGAAAGGAACGATGCTTGAGATTTCTCTTGTAGTGATTTCGCCTTGTTCAAATGTGTTTCTTAGGTTTGCTGAACCTAATAGTGTTATGTCTGCCCCTGTGAAATCTCTCATTGCATCTGCAACGAAATCAGCATGTGGATTTTCGCTTGCAATTCTGTTTTCTGGTTCTGGACAAGATGCTTTGATTGAACCAACTTTTTCAGGTTTACCTAAACATTTTTCTGAGAAGAATTTCATAATTAAGTTTCTTCTGAAAGCTTTTGTTGGTGATACGTTGTTTTGAACTTTTGTGATTACACCGTCAGCATCAAATTCTAAGTTTAAAACACCAATGTTATCAGCATCTTTGCCGGCTTGTGTAATGACTACTGGGTTACCATCTTTACCGTATAATAAGTTTTCACCTTCTTTAACACCTTTGATTAATTCGTGTGAATGACCACCTAAAATTACGTCGATACCAGATGTTTCTTGAGCTAATCTTTTTTCGTTTGCATTACCTGCGTGAGATAATACGATAATTTTATTTACACCTTGTTCTTGTAATCTATCAACTTCTGCTTGTACATCTTTGATAGTTTGGTCAAAATCGTCCATTTTTAAATCTTTATAGTTGTCTGGTTTAGACATTCTAGTGAATAAATCTGGTGGCATTAAACCGATAATACCATATTTTTGACCATCTTCTTTTGTTTCGATGTATGATTTTTCAATTCTTGATTTCATTGGGTTTGTAGCATCAATTTTAGCATTCAAACCTAACATTTTATAAGCTTTGTCTTTTGTTAATTCATATAATGTTTTAGGATCTGAATCACATTCGTGGTTACCAACAGCTGTAGCTGTGATACCGATTAAATCCATAAATTTAGCAGCGATTTTGTTAGGTTTTTTGTTTTCACCTAATAAAATGTCGCCAGAAGATAATTTTAATTTGTTAACACCGTTAGAAGGTACAAATTCATCAAATACTTTAGAAGCATTGTAAACTTTTTCCATTTTCATGTTTTGACCGTGTAAGTCATTGATATAGAAAATGCTTGTTTTAGTTGCTTTATTGTTAACTTTTGGAACACTTGTATTTGAAATTGAATTAATCATTATGCCTACCTAAACTACTAACATGTATTTAAAGGCATCTAAAGGATTTTTATTGCCAGTTTGGACTCGACATGTTACAAAATTGTTACAAAATTGTTTACATGTCAAATGCTACTCTGACAAGACTTTTAAGATTTCTCTCAACAACTCTTCTGATGATTTTATGTTGCTGTTCATCTTGTTTACTATCTCTTTTGCTTTGTTAATTTCTTCGTTTGTATATTGCAAAGATAGCAACATGTTTTGAACCTCTACAAACATGTCATCGTCTTCTTCTTCCGGTTCTAATTCAACATTTATAAATTTGTCTTTCAATTCCAAAATAATTTTTTGTGCCAATTTTGAACCAACACCTTTTGCCTGTGTTAATTCTTTTTCTTTCTCTTGAACAACACAATTAATAAGCGTTTTAAGTTCAAATTGGTTTAAAATATTCAAAGCCATTTTTGGACCAACACCAGAAACTTGAGTTAAAATATTGAACAAATTTCTAACTTCTTTTTCCAAAAATCCACACAAAGACATGCTGTCTTCTCTATGTAAAAGAACTGTGTACAATTTTATTTCATCTTGATTAACATCAATTTTGTCATAATCTTTGTTCATGACATCAATCAAATATCCAACACCATTAACGTCAATTACAACATAATGACTTTTTTTATCAAAATATTTATCAGCTAATTTTCCTTTTATATATTCGTACATAATTTCACCGTCTTAGCCTGATATAGCGCCCAAGTTTGCACTCTTAACACTCTTTGCATATTTTGCTAAATAGCCTTTTGTTTCTTTTGGTGCAGGCATTACAAATGCTTTTCTACGTCTTTCGATTTCAGCATCATCTACGCACAAAGTTAATTCTTTTGTATTGATATTAATTTTGATTGTATCGCCGTCTTCAATCAAGCCAATCAAACCACCTTGACTAGCTTCCGGACAAATATGACCTATGCAAAGACCTCTTGTACCGCCTGAAAATCTTCCGTCTGTAATCAACGCAACAGATTTGCCCAATCCTTTACCAACAATCAACGAAGTTGGAGCAAGCATTTCTCTCATGCCAGGTCCACCTTGAGGACCTTCGTAACGGATTACAACAACATCTCCAGCCTTGATTTCGTCTTTTTGAATAGCTTCTGTTGCAGATTCTTCAGAATCATAACATTTCGCTTTTCCTTCAAATTCAAAGCACGACTCATCAACACCAGAGACCTTAATTACGCAACCTTCTGGAGATAAGTTACCATATAAAACTCCCAAACCAGCACTTTGCGTTAATGGTTTATCAAAAGGTTTTACAACCTCTTCATTTACCCATGCTTTTTCAGCAATTTCTTCAACTGACATGCCTAAAACATTTTTTGTATTAGTAAATTCTGGACAGTGTTTATAAAGAGTTTTTATAGCACCAGAAATACCACCGGCATTATGGAAATCAGTCATAGTATAAGTTCCAGAAGGGTCTAATTTGATAAGTTGGTGAACTTTGTTACTCAATTCTTCAAAATCTTTAAGACCTAAATCAATTTCACCAGCAGCTGCAATACCTAACAAGTGTAATGTAGAATTTGTAGAACCGCCCAATGCCAAGTCCATAATAATAGCATTTCTCAAAGAGTCTTTAGTAACGATATCCAAAGGTTTTACATCATTCTTAACCATATCAACAATTGCCATACCACTTTCAAAAGCAATTTGACGTTTTCTTGCAGAAACTGTACTTGTTGTAGCACAATTTGGTAAACTCATGCCCATAGTTTCAACTAAACATGCCATTGTATTTGCAGTGTACAAACCTTGACAAGAACCCGCAGAAGGACAAGATTCTTCTTCCATTTCTTGAAGTCTTTCCTCTGTGATTTCGCCGTTCATATATCTTCCAATAGCTTCAAATGTACCTTTAATCATTGAAAGTTTTTCACATTTGCAATTACCGTCTAACATTGGACCCGCAGTAACAATGATTGTTGGAATATTCAATCTCAAAGCTGCAATCAACATACCAGGAGTAATCTTATCGCAGTTTGTAAGTAATACCAAGCCGTCCAATTGGTGAGCAGCAGCCATTGTTTCAACACAATCTGCAATCAAATCTCTTGAAGGAAGTGAATATTTCATTCCGCTATGACCCATTGCAATTCCGTCGCATACAGCTGGAGTCCCAAAAATAAATGCTTGACCACCACCTGAGTGAATACCTTTTTCGATTTGTCTTTCCAAATCTCTCATCATAACATGACCTGCAACCAAGTCTGTAAATGAGCTTGCTATACCAATAAATGGTCTATCCATAGCTTTTTTGCTTACACCTGTTGCATATAGTAAACTTCTATGTGGTGTTCTTTCTATACCTTTTTTTATTTTATCGCTATTCATTATAAATAATCTCCTATTTATTCTTTATATAAAACTTCATCACCTTTTTCAATGGCAACAATCTCGTCATTATTTCTCCAATAAACATAGCCATTAACTTCTAAATTATGATACTTGTACAAGTTCTTAATATACTTAAACCCGTCAATACCGTTTTTGTATAACTTTCTCAAAATATCGTCTAAAAGTAATGCACTTCCAGCCAAAGTACCATTTTCAGAAGTGATTTTAACTCCGTCATAGTAAACTGTTTTATTACAAAATTCCATTTCTTTTTTATCGCTGTAAGAAACTGGCAAACAATCACTTACAGGTAAAATTTTATCCTCTGGTTTTGTTTTCATAATAAGCTCTAAAGTATCCTTGCTCAAGTGAACCAAGTCCATAATAACTTCTGTATAAACATCATCATCAATCAAAGCAGAAAGAGCAGTAGATTTTTCTCTATGACTAATTCCGCTCATAGCATTGAACAAATGTGTAGCGCCATTAACACCTTTTAAATCACCGCCAACGCAATGACCAGCCTGAACCTTAACACCTTTTGATTTCAAATAATCAATCAAGCCTTCATCAAGTTCTGGTGCAACAGTTACAATCTTTATAAAATCATCTTCAATCAATTTATAATTTTCAACATTCGGAGTCAAAAACAAACTTTCATCTTGGATACCACATTTTTTAGGATTCATAAAAATACCTTCTAAATGTATACCCAAAATATCAGCCATATCATTTGATTGTCTTGATTTAGCCTCTTTAATAATTTGAGTTTGTTTTTTAATATTTTCAACTGTGTCAGTAACAAAAGTTGGGAAAAATCCGCCAATACCACGTTTAAGAAGTTTTTTAGCGCAATCCAAAATTTCATCAGCAGTTGCGTAATTAAAATCAATACCAAACGCACCGTGAAGATGATTTTCAATTATTAATTCTGTTTTTCTAATATCTTGAGCTTTTATATCCATTATGAATTAAAAGTCTTTCTTGCTTCTTCTCTATCATCAAAATGTATTGTCTTATCAGCTAAAATTTGATAATCTTCATGACCTTTACCTGCAAGTACAATTACATCTTTTTCAGTTGAAATACTTTTTGACAATCTAATAGCTTTGCCTCTGTCAGGTTCTACGTAAACTTTTTCAGGGTTCATTGATTTTAAACCGGCAACAATATCAGAAATAATTTGGTTTGGATTTTCTGAACGAGGATTATCACTTGTAATAATAACTTTATCCGCAAATTTTTCAGCAATAGCACCCATTTTAGGACGTTTAGTAGTGTCTCTATCACCACCACAACCAAATAGGCAAATCAATTTTGAACCTTCTGGAGTAATTTCTCTAGCAGCCTTCAAAACATTCTCCAAGCCGTCTGGAGTGTGAGCGTAATCGACAATTACAAGTGGAGTCTTGTGAACAATTTCAAATCTACCTGCAACATTTTGAACTTTATTTAGGGTATCAATTGAGACATCATAAGAAATACCATACGCAACGGCAACAGCCAAAGCGCATAAAGTGTTATAAACACTGAAAGCGCCGTTCAAATTCAAATCTAATTTGTATTCGCCGTCTTTTGTAGTAACGTCAAATTTAGCACCGTGTATTGAATATTCAATATTTGATGCCTTCAAATCAGCATCTTTTTTGATACCGTAAGTGATAATCTTAACGCCTTTTGGAACAACTGCTCTGAATTTTTCATAATACTCATCATCAGCGTTCAAAACTGCATAACAACCTTCTTTTAAACCTCTAAACAAAATAGCCTTTGCTTCAAAATAATTTTCCATTAAAATGTGATAATCTAAGTGGTCTTGAGTCAAATTAGTTATAACAGCGCATTTGTAATTAATTCCGCCAACTCTATTTTGGTCTAAAGCATGTGAACTTACTTCCATACAAACATTATTAATACCTTTTTCGTCAAAAGTTCTCAACAATTTTTGAAGTTCAGGCGCTTGTGGAGTTGTATGTTTTGCATCATGATAAGTATCTTCTGATGAAAATTTATGACCCAAAGTTCCAATCAAGCCACATTTTTGGTTGTTATTTTCAAAAATCTTTTGTACCAAGTGTGATACTGTAGTTTTACCGTTTGTACCAGTAATACCAACAATATTCAAATCTTTTGAAGGATATTCATAAAAACTAGCTGCAAAATCTGCAATTTGGTGTCTTGTAGATTTTACAATGACTTGAGGTAAGTTTGTGTTCAATTCTTCTTCGCAAACAAACGCAACAGCACCATTTTCTTCAGCCATTTTAAAATATTTATGACCGTCTGTGTATTCACCTCTTAAACAAACAAAAATATCACCTTTTTGAGTTGTTTTTGAATTGTATGAAATACCAGTAACTTCTACATCTTCGTGATTTATAATATCCGTATATTCAACATTTTTTATTAATTCATCTAATTTCATCTTCTTCTCCGCTTATTTTTTGTCTGGTGTTAAGTTTAATATATGAACAAGTTGTGTTGCAATTTCCTTGAATACAGGAACCGCAACTGTACTACCCCAGATTTCATAACCTTGAGCAGAGTCAATCATTACATATATCAAAATTTCTGGATCACTTGCAGGTAAATAACCAATTGCTGAAGTGTACAATTTGTTTGTATATCCAGAACCATTTTCTTTTGGTTTTCTTGATGTACCTGTTTTTGCAGCTACATTGTATTTATCCATTTTTATTTGAGATTTACCGTTGTTAATACTATTAACTAAAACCTCAGTAACAGCATTTGCGTGTTCTTTTGTCATAACTTGTGTACGTTTAATTTTTTGTTCTGCCTCAGCATCAGAATATTTGATAACGTGAGGAGTAACTTTTACACCGTCATTTGCAATGGCAGCAATTGCAGATGCCATTTGAATTGCAGTAACAGAAGCACCGTAACCATAACCCATTGACGCATGGTCTGATACGTCCCATTTATGAGGTTTTTTAATCAAACCAACTGATTCACCAGGAAGGTCAATGCCTGTTCTTGAACCAAAACCAAATCTTCTTAATTGGTTGTAGAATTCAGTTGATGTCATTGTTTGAGCAACTCTTACAGAACCTACGTTACTTGAATGTTCAAACAAGTATTCCAAGCTAATCATACCTGGGTTTGGACGTTTTCTGTAATCGTAGTTTTCAATATCCCACCAACCAACTTTTATTTTACCTGTATCGTTGATTTTTGAGTATTTATTGATTTTACCCAATTCCATTGCAGATGCTACAGTTAAGATTTTAAAGGTAGATCCTGGAGGGAAAATATCTGTAATAGCCCAGTTTTTCAACTGCGAATAATTAGCTTTTTTGAAGTTATTAGGGTCATAATATGGATATGCTGCATAACCCAAGATTTCACCATTTCTAGGATTCATAACTACAACGAAACCTCTGAAAGCTTTAAACTTAGCAATTGCTTTGTAAAGTTCTTGTTCGCAAACGTGTTGAACTGCTGTATCAATTGTAAGAGTAACGTTTTCACCCTTTAATGGTGCTGTCATTAACAATGGGTCTGTTGCAAAGTTATAGATAATATCGCCATTTGGAGTTTTTTCTACAGATGTTTTTCTATCAACTCTTTCTAATTTATCTTTTGCTGTATGTTCAACCCCTGCAGCAATTTCAGCATCAAAGTTGTAATAACCCAAAACGTGAGATGCTAAAGAACCTTGTGGATAAATTCTGATATTTTTTTTATCCATAGGAATTTCTCTCAAATGTAATTCCGCAATTTTATCTCTAGTTTCTCTATCCGCACCTTTTTTCAACAATACAAATGGAGAATCTTTTTTAATCATCTTTAAAAGAGTAGAATATGGAATATGTAAAATAGGAGAAAGCATTTGAGCCAATTCTTCCGGTGAATGGTCTTCCATATCAGCTTTTCTCAAGAAAATATCAAACAAAACTTTATCAGTCGCAAGTTTTATACCATTTCTATCGTAAATATCACCACGCAAAACAAATGTATTAGCCATTCTTTGACGTTTAGCCTTGATACGATAATGTTTTAAATCTAAAACCTGCAAACAAAACAAATGGATAATCAAAGCAATGGCAAATATAGCAAACCCTACTTGCCAACAACCTAGCCTTTTATCAAGCATTTTAAATTGTTTTTCTTTTCTTTTATCCATCTCAACCCATTTTTACTTAATTTTACCACTAAAAATGCAGTTTGAGAAATTATTAACAAATATGAATAAGCCTTAACTAAGGCTTTTAAAAGAATTTACCTATTCTCAAAAAAATTATTAATATCCGATTGAATATGAGAATAATTTGTCATTATTGATTTTCTTATCAACAACACTAACAGAATTAACTTCTGGAACTTCAAGAACCTGTTTTGCTCTAGTTAAAGTTTTATTTTTTTGCATTGTCATATCAACATTGTTGAAAGATTTTAATTTATCAAGTTTGTATTGTAATTCAGAATTTTCATCATTTAATGCAACAATTTGTTTGCTCATTTTATTCATTTTCATTTCGTTAACACTAACAAAATAGTAGCTAAACATTGAAACTACAATGAAGATACCTAAAATTACGCATAAAGTTGTATTAATTTTTCTAATATACATTTCTCTCTCTGATAATTCTTTAGGAAAGTACCCTTCAATAACTTGAGTTTGTTGTTGAAGACTTTCGATTTCGTCAAGATAATTATACTCTAGATTTTCTTTAACAAAAT
Source organism: Methanobacteriaceae archaeon (assembly GCA_963602355.1). GTDB lineage: Bacteria > Cyanobacteriota > Vampirovibrionia > Gastranaerophilales > Gastranaerophilaceae > UBA791. The sequence goes on along the minus strand of CAVCIU010000009.1, from coordinate 23,106 downwards.
CATTCGTATGTTGCATATTATTAGTTAATTGTTGTAACAAAATTTTATCCCTAATTACTTTTTAATATATTTTGCAATTCTAAGTTTTGCACTTCTCGAAGGCGGGTTTTCATCTAATTCTTCTTCACATGCTATAATTGGTTTTTTAACCAATAGGGTTAGCAGAGGTCCTCCACATTTACAGATAGGTTCAGACATATCACATCTGCAAGATTTTGAATATTGTTTAAATGTTTCTTTTACTATTCTGTCTTCTAATGAATGGAAACTTATCACTGATATTATAGCACCCTCACCTAATAAATCAAACAAATTATTTAAAGTTTCTTTTACGTTTTTTAACTCATTATTTACTTCAATTCTGATAGCCTGAAACACTCTTGTAGCAGGGTGTAGACGACTCTTTGTATAAGGCAAAGCATGACGTACAATTTCTGCCAATTCAGTAGTTGTTTCTATAGGTTTTTCGGCTCTTTTTTCTACAATTCTACGAGCAACTTTTCTTGAAAATCTTTCTTCTCCATACTCAAAGAAAATTTTAGCTAAATCGCTCTCACTGTACGAATTTACGACATCATAAGCCGAAAAATCAGCATCTTTATTAAATCTCATATCTAACGGAGCTTCTTTCGTGAAAGAAAAACCTCGTTCTTTTTTCGTTAATTGATGGTACGAAGCGCCCAAATCAAAAAGAATTCCGCCTGTTATTTTTTCATAACCTAATTCGTGTAAAACTTTCTTAACATTTGTATAAGAGTCTTTCACTATTGTTAAGTTTTTGTAATCTTTTAATCTTTCTTTGGCAAAATTTATCGCATCATCATCAATGTCAAACGAAATCAAATGGCTGTTTGGAGTCATACGTTTAAGGATTTCTTCACTATGACCACCGCCACCTAAAGTTGCATCAACAAATAGAGCATCTTTTGAAAAATCAAAATACTCTACTGCCTCATTTTTCATTACTGTATAATGTGTAAATTCTTCCATAAGAAAATTTTAACACAAAATCTCTGCCCAAATTGATTTTTGGTCAGAATAAAATTTTTACCGTTTTGATTTAATGTCTAGTTTTTAGCAGATAATTCTTCCCAGATGCTAGGGATAATTACGCATGCTGAGTAAACAATAAATCCTAAAACGATTAAAGTGATGGGTAACATGTATGGCGCTCCTGTACACTTTCGGTGTACACTATATAAGTTCCACATGTAATTGCATTTATAACGTGTTTAATATACAATTAAAACCACTATGGACAAGGATTTCAGCCTATTATTTAAAGATTTATGTTGCTCAAGATGTAAAGAGGATTTTGACGATAATTCTGTTGAAATTATTCGTGAAGAACCTCAACTTTTGGTTATAAAATTAACTTGCCAACATTGCGGAAAAGATTTTGGGTATTCGTTTTTAGGCTTGAATAACTTAAAAGTCGAAAAAAGAGAAGATTTGATTTTAGAAAAAAACAACAGACCAAACATTTCCTCAGATGATGTAATTGATGCACACATCTTTATCAAAAACCTTGATGAAACATGGCAAAAGTATTTGCCCAAAATTGAAGAGGGATAAAATAGCAAACCCTTGACAACAGTATAAAAATCGTAAATAATAAAGACATAGGGGCTAGCCCTAAAGAAATCTGACTTCCTTAGAGCTAGACTTAGTACCCTATAACAAACTTAAGACAAAATTTAAAGCTGCTATAACTGCTATTATGGCAGCTTTTGTTTGTTCTGTTGTCATTTGCATCACCTCCTTTGCCACCAATTACTTAGTAAATCTGATGTGGGACGGAAGTGATAGGTACTATCCCTTAGCTTCTTCTTCTGTATGTTCTTCTACTTGGAATGGTTCTCTAACTACAACCAACAATTTTGTAATTCTTACACCGTCAACTTCTTTAACAGTAAGAGTAAGATTTTTCCATTCAATAGAGTCATTAACTTGTGCAATTCTACCCAAGACTTTTAAAACGACACCGCCGATTGTATCAACGTCTTCTTCTTCAAACAATTCTTCGTCTATGTCAAAGAATTCTGCCATTTCGTCAAGTCTAACCATTGCATTTGCAAGGTAAATATTTTCATCTAATTTTTTAATATCTAATTCTTCTTCTTCGTCAAATTCGTCTTGAACTTCACCGAAAATTTCTTCAAATACGTCTTCAAGTGTAATCAAACCAGCTGTACCACCGAATTCATCAACAACAATCGCAATTTGAGCTTGTTGTTTTTTAAATTCGATAATAATGTTATCCATTGTGATTGTTTCTGGAACGCAAAGGATTGGTCTCAAAAGGTTTTCAATCTTAAATTCGTCATTATTAACATTGCATGCGTAAATATCTTTAACGTGTAAAAATCCTACGATATCGTCAATATCATCGCCATAAATCGGATATCTTGTATATTGATTTTCTACAGTAAATTTTTTCAATTCGTCAAAAGTAATATTTTTTGGCAAACAAATCAAGTCTGTTCTAGGTATCATAACTTGTTTTGCAGTCAAATCTGAGAATTTGAACGCATTATGTAAAATATCTTTTTCTGTTTCGTTAAGTACACCTTCTTTAAAACTTGCATCAACAAGCATATCAAGTTCTTCAGTAGAATGAGCGAAAGATTCTTTTGGTCTTTCAATTTTCATTAATTTCAATACGAAATTACAGAAACCATTTAGTAATGCAACAAATGGATTAAACACAACAGCAATCAAGTGTGTTGGTTTTGCAATAAACAAAGCTGTTTCGTCTGTATATTGCAATGAAATCAATTTTGGAACTTGTTCACCCAATGAAACATGTAAGAATGTAACAAGTAGGAATGAAATAATTGAAGATACAGTATGTAAAGCAACAATTTGTGAACCATGAGGAATTATGCTAAACATAGATTGTATAATTGATACAATCGTAGCTTCGCCAACCCAACCAATTGCGATACTTGCAATTGTTACACCGAATTGAGCAACACCCACAACTCTGTCTATATCTGAAATTTGTTTAAGAACTAAATCTGCCGTTTTGTTGCCTTGTTTAGCCAACTCTTCCATTCTTGTTTTTCTTACTTTAACAAGCGAAAATTCAACAGCTACAAAAAAAGCATTTGTAAATAGTAAAAATGCGATTATAAAAAACTTAAACAGGGTACTGACTATACCGTCCATTAATTATTATTCCTTTTCTCTTAATAATTTTATATGTTATAATACAATAGAAAAAAAATCAATCATATGTATACATTAAAAGGAAAAAATTTTGAGATTAGATAAATTTTTAAAGGTTTCAAGACTAATAAAGAGAAGAACTGTAGCAAACGAAATATCTGATACAGGAAGAGTTTACGTAAACGGCAACATTGCAAAACCCGCTAAAACATTAAAAGTTGGTGATATTATTAAAATCGAATACGCAAACAAAAATGTTGTCGTGAAGGTTTTAACAATTCCAACAGGAAACGTTAGCATTCAACAAGCAAGCGAACTTTACGAAATTATTGAAGAGTAAAATTATTCAATATTTAAAAATTTATGAACTTGCGGAATTAGTCTAACATTTTCATATTCATTTAAAAATTTATCAAAAACATTTTCAATAACAGGAGTAGGAATTTCTAATTTCATTCCATTCATTTTTGGTTGAAGAACGATTTGAAAATCATATTTTTTGGCTAATTCAACACTCTTTTTAATTTCTTCATCAGTAATATTTTCATCAAAAACGATTTTTGCAAAAAGTCTTTGTTTGTAACAATCATACTGCTTTGTCATTGCACAATTTATTATTGCATTTTTAACAGCCTTAAAAAATTCGTCATGTAATTCAAAAGAATTTTTAATACCAGATGATGAAGGTAATTTTATATCAGCTGAAACGTAATCAATATTATCAAAAACTTTTTCTAGCCCTTTTGTAACAGTCGCATTTGTTTCAAGATAAATAGGCTTTTTAACTTTTGTCAAAAATTCTGATAAGAAATCAACCCATAAAAGAGGTTCACCACCTGTCAAAGAAATTGAATGAATTTTGTCAAAACCTTCATAAGTTTTGATTTTTTCTAACAATTCGTCTGGAGTAAATTCCATACAATCTTTTACATCAAAATCAGTATCGCAATAATTACATCTCAGATTGCAACCACAAAATCTTATGAACATTTGTTTATGACCGACAAAAGGACCTTCGCCTTGAGTTGAAATAAATATTTCTTTTACTTTCGCTTTCATTATTTAACAGTTTCCTTATTTGCAAGCTCTTGAAGCTTTTTGTACAAATCTTTTTCTTCCTTTGACAAATCTTTAGGAATATCAATTTTAATAGTAACGATTAAATCTCCTGTCTTGTTACCTTTTTTCAAACCTTGATTTGCAAGACGATATTTTTGACCTTGAGAAGTACCTGCCATAACCTTCATAGACACTTTGCCGTCTGGCACTACAATTTCTTGAGTTGAACCTAAAACAGCATCTTGCGGAGGAATAACAAGAGTATAATTAATATTTAACCCGTCGTATTTGTAAATATCACTATTTTCGATTTGTACATTCAAATACAAATCGCCATTTTTACCACCATTGATACCCTTGTTACCTTCATTTGGAATACGAATTTTTGAACCATGTTTTACAGCTGGAGGAATTTTTACAGTAATTTTTTTGTGGTTATGTTCTTCGCCTTTTCCGTTACAAGCTCTGCATTGTGTTTGGTTAATAAATTTTCTACCATTACAAGCTTTGCAAGGTTCTGTTACAAGAATATTAACGGTTTTGTTGCAACCATTGATGGATTCAAGCATTGTAAGCATAACTTCGCAAGTTATGTCATCACCATTTTTTGGAGCTTCCTTTTTAGGTTTTTGTTTTGGTCTTGAAGATTGTTTATGTTTTAAACCTCCTAAAATATCGTTTAAAACATTTGAAAAACCTTGTTGTTTGTCGTGTTCTCGAGCTTGTTTGTATGCTTTATCTGCTTCTTTTTTTTGAGAAGCTTCTTTTGCTTCACGAGCTTTTTCAGCATTAATTCTTTCTTGACGTGCCTTTCTTTCAGCAATAATACCTTTTAGCATGTCATATTTTTGTTTTTGAGCAGAATCACTCAAAACTTCATATGCTTCTGTTATTTTTTTGAATTTTGCAACACTTTCTTCGTCATTACCACAAACATCAGGGTGATATTGACGGGCTAATTTTCTATACGCAGATTTAATTTCAGCCGACTCAGCTGAAATATCAACTCCTAAAATCTCGTAGTAATTAACCTTTATGTCCATATATTTATCATACAGGCTTTTTACAAAAAAACAATAGCCTTTTTAATTAACCTCTTTCAATATAACCAAAGTTTTTTCTAACTCAGAAAGAAGTGCTGACGTTTGTTTTCTAATAGCCTCTGGACTGTAAATTGCGCCCTCTGCACTATATGGAAGATATGGATTATACAAACGTGATTCATATTTGATTGCAGCAAGATAATGTGATTGAAAATCAATTTCTACAAGCTTTTGGAAAGAAATGTAATAAGCTTCTGGTCTATCCTTGTATTTAGATTTGAAATAGCTCATCCAATCATTGAAGGTATTTACACGAGCGACAAATCTTTGAATATTCATATCACGATTAATAGCCTCAATCATTGATTCTACAAGAGGTATAGCATCATTAATGTCTTTTGTATAAGGTGAAATTTTTTGTCTTTTGATAATCAAATCTATATATGCTGGATTATCACGAGGAACAGGTTTTAATTCGTTTTTGTCTCTAAATGTTTCAACATTGTCAAATGCAGGACGAGCAAGCTGAGAACGTTGCTTATCAAATCTTTGAGTAAGATCTGGCAATGTACCTAAATATCCTCTTCTAATTTCGCCAGTTGCACTATCTGTCGCTGTAAAACCTATGTTTACAGTTGCAAAAAAGAATATAAAAATTGAAACGATTAACTTTTTCATAATATAATTATACATTTCTTTTAATGAAAATTTCCAAAATGTAAAGAATATATACTTTAAGTAAAATGTGTAGTAAACTTTTCTTATGAAAATTTGTATTATTCCAATCGACAATAGACCTGTTTGCTACAACCTAATTCAAGACATAGCAAACATTGATAAAAACATTGAACTCTATCTTCCAGATAGAAAACTTTTAGGCGATTTGACAAAAAATGCCGATATAGAAGGTATTTTGAACTGGTTAAAAGATTTACCTAAAATGGATAAAATGGTTTTATCACTTGATACTATTGCGTATGGCGGACTTATTCCTTCTCGCAGAAGTCCTGCGACTTTTGATGAAATAAAAAATAGAATAAATAATTTAAAAGAAATTCTAAAATCAAAAGAGGCTGAAATTCACGCATTTTCTAGCATTATAAGAATTTCTAATAATAATGTAAATCAAGAAGAAAAAGAATATTGGAATAAATACGGAAAGAAAATTTTTGAATACTCTTTCAACTTGCATAAAAATGGCTCAGCCGAAACTGATGTACCACAAGAGATTTTAGACGATTACTTATCAACAAGAAAAAGAAATTTTGAAATAAATAAGATTTATTTAGATTGGGAAAAGGAAGGTCTTTTCAAAACACTTGTATTTTCAAAAGACGATTGCGCAGAATACGGCTTGAACGTAAAAGAAGCGCAAGAGTTGGAGAAATTAGGAGGTTTCACAAAGACAGGCGCTGATGAAATCCCATTATCTCTATTTTCTAGAGCAATTGATAAAAAAATAAAAGTTGCGCCAGTATTTCTTGAGGATAGCCAAAAACATTTAATTTCAAACTACGAAGATGTTTCAATTGAACGTAGCGTTTTATCTCAAATAGAACTTGGCGGAATGGAAGTTACGACAGAAGAAAACGCTGATATTATTTTAATCGTAAACAATTTCAAAAATAATCAAGGCGAAATTGTTATGAAAAAATCAACAGAACCTTTTATTGGTAAATTGGTTTTACCTAAAAAACCTTACGCAATTGCAGACGTGAGATTTGCAAACGGTTCAGATAATAATTTTGCAAACGAAGTTCTAAAAAATGTTGATGAAAACTTTTATGGATATAGTGCTTGGAACACTAGCGCAAACACTCTAGGCTCTTTGCTTTGCGCAATGAAGGTTAAATTTAATACGGAAAAATATTCTGATAAATATTTTAAAAAACTACAATTAATAAGATTTTTAGACGATTGGGCTTATCAAGCAAACGTTAGACAACAAATTACAGAAACAAAAATAGATAAGGAAATGAAACCTTTTGAAGATAGATTAAGAGAAGTTTTTGAGGTTGATTTCAACGCAAAATATTCGTTTCCTTGGAATAGATTATTTGAGATAGAGGTGCAAGTTGAATTTAATTGATATACTTTTTTTAGCCATAGCACTTTCAATCGATGCAACAGCAGCAGCTTTTGCATACGGAATGTGTTTTAACGAAAAAAGATTAAAAAATTCACTTTCACTTGCTACATTTTGTGGTGTATTTCAAGGAATAATGCCAATTATCGGTTATTATATTCTGACATCTTATACAGATTTTTTAGAACCATTTTCTAAATGGATTGTTTTTGCAATCTTCTTGCTATTGGGTTTGAACATTATAAAAGATGCCCTTGACGACGAATGCGAAGAAATCAAATGCCTTGATTTAAAATGTTTGTTTGCAGTTGCAATAGCAACAAGTATTGATGCACTTGCAGCAGGGGCAGGCTTGGCACTAGAAAGAGTTTCAATCTTCAAAGCCTCTGCACTAATCGCTCTAGTAACTTTTATAAACACAATGCTAGGTTTTTGGGAAGGAAACACATTAAAAAAATTCCCTACAAAAATTTTGAAAATTTTCGCCGGATTGTTGCTGATTTTGTTAGCAATAAAAGCATTGATATAATAATTAATTAAAAAAAGTAAAATACTGTCATGCTGAACTTGACAAAGCGAACAGTTGAGCTGTAGCGAAACTTGTGAGCCTGTCTCCGTAGTTGACTTTAAGCCGTTAGGCATGTTATCCCGTTTAATGCCTTACGGATAAAAGGAAACGTAGTGTAACGCGAACGAGCAAGACAGCGCGAGTGAACAGAGGGTAGAATTGTCATTCCGTGCTCGACACGGAATCTGAGGTTGGTGAGTGGATAATGCGGTCGCTTGTAAGATTCTGAATATACCCAACCAACTAAATCATTCACCAAGCACGCTTCAGAATGACATGAAAGGTATGACAAGGTTTGCAATGAGATGAAAAAACGTAGGTCGGGTTCAACAATTTCATTGAACCCGACAAAAGACAGAGGCGAAGCCTACGGCTTCGCCTCTCTGTTATTGCAAGTTTATTAGGAAGCACAAACTTACAAAGCTTTTTTAGTTTTAGTACTAGATGGTTTAAGCAATGAGTTTTGTAATGCACTAAAATCATTTAATTTACCCACTGAAGCATTTGAATTTCCTTGTGCTCTTTTTCTTTCTAGAAATGATGTTTTTCCATATTTTGCATAAAACTCTTTATCTTCATCTGACAAAGTATAATTTTTACCAGTTTTTGGGTCTGTTATCGCATCTGGTACATTTGAATATTTATTGTTATTGCCAGTTGTTTTAGTTACATCACTCTTTGAGCTTAGAGACCCTACTGCTGTATTTGAATCATCTTGCGCTCTTTTTCTTTCTAAAAATGCTGTTTGACCGTATTTTGTATAGAATTCTTTATCTTCATTTGATAAGGTATAATTTTTGCCTGTTTTTGGGTCTGTTATCGCATCTGGTACATTTGAATATTTATCATCAGTTGTTTTAGTTACATCACTCTTTGAGCTTAGAGACCCTACTGCTGTATTTGAATCATCTTGCGCTCTTTTTCTTTCTAAAAATGCTGTTTGTCCATATTTTGTATAAAATTCTTTATCCTCATCTGACAATGTATAATTTTTACCAGTTTTTGGGTCTGTTACCGCATCTGGCGCATTTGAGTTAGTATTTGTAGGTGTTTTAGGAGTAGTAGGTGTTTCATCAGTTGTTTTTGGAAGAGTTACATTTTTAGAAACAAAATTAAAGAATTTTCTTAATGAATTAGAAATATTCGATTTTAATTTATCTTTTTCATTATCGTCCATATTATCTACAAAAGTTTTAAATGAAGAAGAATCAACAACTGTTAATTCAACTTTATCTACAAGTTTTGAACCACTAAGTAAATTAGATTGTGGTGCAACTTTATTCGTTGTATTTTTTAAAGTTTGATTTTTTACTTGATTAGAAACTAAACGAATTTGATTTTTTAGTGATGATGATAATTTCATTTTTTACTCCTTAATTACTTTTTCCTAACAGAGTAATTATCGGCACCCTTAAATCATGACTTTAGTTAAAAATACAATTCCCCTCACATCATATCATATCATATCATATAGGGTATTATACTTGAGTTTTGACTGTTTTAAATTCATATTTACAATTGTTTACAATTGAGAATATGTTTAATTTTGACCAACTATAATTGGTCAAAATTACTGTTGGATTGCTTCACACCGGCTTACGCACTTAAAAACCCCACTTTCGTGGGGTTTTAGCGTAATTTTCCTTTCAATCTCATAATTAAAAATTACATCTTTTGCTTCCGTGCATTTTGTATGCTCGCTTCCGTGCTCGCATTTGACTTCCGTGTCTTAGTTCAGTAAACTTCCTTGTCTACTCAGCTTCCGTGCCGTTTTTACGCTCGCTTCCTTGCTTACGCTTTTACCAAAAACTTCATGTTGTCTAAAATCAAAGGTTTTACCAAATCGATAATATTTTTTGATTTTACTAAGCAATCAACAATTCCTTTTGGATATTTAAGATAATGATTTGTTGAACATAATGCCACAATCTTACTCGCTTCAAGTGCATTCATTGATGAAATATCCATTTTCAAGTGTTTGCAATCCGTTGCTTCAATGTGTTTTTTTACTGAATTAATTTTTAATTCGGTATTGCTACCTTGTGGAGTAAAATAACCTTGCATATTTTCTTCTCATAATCTCTTAACACTTACTTTATCGACTTATGTATTTTTTTCTTAACCTTTATTGTAAAAATCTAGTACAAATGGTGTAGGTTATTGTATAATATTTCTACAGATGAGGGTTTAAAATGTTGACAAAATCAATAACAGATATAGCTAAAGAGGTTTTAAAAATAGAAGCTGATTCTATTAATAGACTTATTGAAAGATTTAACGAAGAAGAATTTAATAAAGCAATCGACTTAATGTACAACTGCAAAGGTCGTGTAATTGTTACAGGTATGGGAAAATCTGGTTTAGTAGGAAAGAAAATTGCAGCAACTCTTTCATCTACTGGAACTCCTTCATACTTCTTACACCCAGCAGAAAGCACACACGGCGATTCTGGTATGGTAACAAGAGATGATGTTGTCGTTGCTATTTCAAATAGTGGCGAAACTCAAGAACTACTTAACTTATTACCATTCATCAAAAGATTTAATTTACCATTAATCGGTATGAGCGGAAACTTTGACTCAACTTTAATTCACGCATCAGACGTTAAAATTGATATCTCAGTTGAAAAAGAAGCTTGCCCTCTAGGTAAAGCACCAACTGCTAGTACAACTGCAACACTTGCAATGGGTGATGCTATGGCAGTTTGCTTATTAGAAAAAAGAGGTTTTACTGCAGAAGACTTCTTAATCTTCCACCCATCTGGAAGTCTTGGCAAAGGTTTATTATACAAAGTTTCAGACCTTATGAGAAGTGATAATTTACCTATCGTAAACGAAAACGAACAATTCATCACAACTCTTGAAACAGTTGATAGCCACAAGCTTGGTTTAGCTCTTATCGTCAACGACAACAATACTTTAACAGGTATTCTAACAGACGGAGACATCAGAAGAACTCTTTTAAAACACAAAGATGTTGAACATCTTTTGGTAAAAGATGTTATGACAAAATCTCCAAAAACAGTTGAAAAATCATCTTATGCAGCAGGTGCATTGCATACAATGGAAAAATATTCTATTACTGCATTACCTATTTTAGACGAAAGCTCTAAGCCAATCGGCATTTTGCACATTCACGATTTACTAAAAGCAGGAGTTGCATAACATGGCTACAATTGAAGAAAAAGCAAAAAAAATAAAATTATTAGCATTCGACGTTGACGGTGTAATGACTGACGGCGGTTTACTTTTCACAGAAGACGGAAAAGAAATTAAAAAATACAATGCTAAAGACGGTCAAGGAATTGCAAATTGCATAAAAGCAGGACTTACAGTTGCAATCATTACCGCACGTCAAAACGGAACAGTTTCACACAGATTTGAAAACTTAAAAGTTCAAGAAATTCATCAAGGCATAAAAAACAAAATCGTAAAACTTGATGAACTCTTAGAAAAATATCACCTTACTTATGAAGAAGTATCTTACATGGGAGACGACCTACCAGATATTTGCATTCTAGAACAAGTTGGACTTGCAACTTGCCCTAACGATGCAGTAGATGAAGTTAAATCAAAATGTAATTTTATATCTTCAAAAGACGGTGGAAGAGGTGCAGTTAGAGAATTGACTGACCTTGTATTAAAATCACAAAATAAATTATAAAAATAAGGAGAAATAATTATGTACGAAGTAAAAGCTCAATTGTCTTTTTCAGCAGCACACCACTTACTAAACTATGACGGCGAATGTGAACATCAACACGGTCATAACTGGTTGGTAGAAGCTTTTGTTAGAGGCGATATTTTAGATAAAAGCAACATCTTAGTTGATTTCAAAAGATTAAAAGCTGAATTAAGAAAAGTTTTAGCATATCTTGATCACCAAGATATTAACGAATTACCAGAATTCAAAAACGAAAGTCCTTCAAGCGAAATGTTAGCTTACTACATTTATACAAAATTGAAAGAAACTTTCGTAGAATTATACAGAATTAACGTTTGGGAAACTCCAGAATCTTGTGCTGGTTACTTTGAGGAAGACTAATTATGTTGACATTGACTAATGCAGTTGTAACAGGTGCCGTTCAAGGATTAAGCGAATTTTTGCCAATCTCTAGTTCTGCTCACATCGTTTTTACAACAAGTATTTTGAAAATTTTAACAGGCGCAGATTATTCTATAGTAAACGCAGAAGATACCTTCTTTGATATCTTACTTCACTTTGGTACACTTGTTTCTGTGCTTATTTACTTTAGAAAAATGCTTTGGGATATTATTGTAGAGTTCTTCAAAGCAATCAAAAACAGAGATTTTTCTAATGAATATGCAAAATTAGGTTTATACATCTTAATCGGTACAGTATTTACTGTTGCACTTGCTTATCCATTAAAAGATGTTTGCGAACAATTGGTTTACAAACCAGAAATCGTTTCAATTCTTTTGATTGGGACAGGTATAATCTTATTCTTGAGCGAATATGTTTCAAAGAAATTTGATGCAAAAACAGACAAAATGTCTTTAAAAAAATCTATCATAATGGGTTTAGCTCAAGGTATGGCAGTATTTCCAGGGTTATCACGTTCTGGTTTAACTATTGCATCAGGCTTGTTCTCTGGGCTAGACAGAACAACAGCAACTAAGTTCTCTTTCTTGCTTGTTATTCCAATCATTCTAGGTACATCAATTTTGTATCCAATTTTAGAAATTCACCCATCAGAACTTGTTGGATTTAATTGGACAAATATGGCAATAGGAACGATTGTTTCTGCAATAGTTGGTTATTTATGTATTAAATACTTCTTGATATTCGTATCAAAATTCTCATTGAAAATATTCGCATATTATTGCGTAATCGTTGGCGCAGTATTAGCAGTATTCTTCAATGTAATGGCATAAATTTCAAACTAACATAAATTTTTTAAAAGAGTGTTATGAATTTCAGTCATAACGCTCTTTTCATATTGTATTAAAATTATGTAAAGATATAGATTAAAATTCTTTATTAGGTATAATTAATAATAAAGGATAGGTGAAAATATGCCAGAAGTAATGGAAAGAAAACAAATTAAATATATAGATTTCAACTGCGATTTAGCTCAAAGTTTCGGTATTTACAAAAACAATTCAGAATTTGAAATTCTTGATTACGTTAGCTCAGTAAATATTTCAACAGGTTTTCACGCAGGTGATCCAATGACAATCAAGAATGCTTTATTAAAAGCAAAAGAAAAAAATGTAGCAATCGGTGCTCACATCGGTTTTGATGATATTCAAGGTTTTGGTTATAGAGAAATGCAATTAAGTGAAGAAGAAATTGAAACACTTGTTGTATACCAAGTTGGCGCAATTATGGCATTTGCAAAAGCTTATGGTGTAGAAATTGACCACGTAAGACCTCACGGCGCTATGTACGAAATGGCAGCAAAAGATTTCACATTTGCTTGCAACCTTGCTAAAGCCGTTAAAAAATGTTCAAAATGGCTTACTTTATACGGCGCAGTTGGCGATATCACTAAAAAAGCTGGTGAGTTTGTTGGTATTGCAACAGCAAGCGAATTATTCTTGAACAAAATCTATAACGCAGATTTAACTTTAAACACAGATGCAGAAGAAAATAATGAGACAGATTTCGCAATCAACAGATTGAGAAAATTATTATCAACATCTTCTGTTAATAACAATTTAGACGGTTCAACTCCTGTGGAAGTTGATTCTATCCATTTTGCTAACAAATACGTTAACTCAATGGAAATAATCAAATTGGCACACGATATTATTGAACCATCTCCAATCAACTACAACAAAGCTCGTTTGGCTGGTTGGTGCGAACAATAACAAAAACAATATTTATTTAAGAAAAAGAAGAGAACAAAAGGTTAGTTAGAAAATGAAAAAGAATTTAATAGATAAAGAATTACTAAATGATGCTAAATGGCTTATGCCAGGTTTACAAATAAAAAGATGGTTTATACTTATCTTCTTAGGCTCATTATTTATCACAATCGGTGGTATGATATTTTTCAACCTAAGACCAGTATACTTCACAATGGAAATTATTAGAAAAGTTGCAACTCACGTAAACACTGATTTAATCGCATTAATCATTATGTTTATTGGTGTAGTTTGTTTCTTCAAAGGTTGGCAAAAAACAAACCTTACAATCCTTGATGTAAAAGATTCAAAAGCAAAAGGCAACTTATTAGAATCATTATATAGAAGAAGAAAATTAAACAGAGGTCCAAAAATCGTTGCAATTGGTGGCGGTACTGGACTTTCAATGTTGTTAAGAGGTATCAAAAATATTACTAACAATATCACTGCAGTTGTAACAGTAGGTGATGATGGTGGTTCATCTGGACGTTTAAGAGAAGAAATGGGGGTTCTTCCTCCTGGTGATATCAGAAACTGTATTGCAGCTTTAGCTGATAACGAAGATTTAATCACAAAACTTTTCCAATACAGATTTAAAACAGGTGAAGGTCTTGAAGGGCACAGTTTTGGTAACTTATTCTTAACAGCTCTTTGTTCAATCACTGGTGATATGGTTAGAGCAATCAAAGAATCTTCAAATGTTTTATCAATCAGAGGTAGAGTATTACCTTCAACACTTGATAACATGAAGCTTGCAGCAGAATACGAAGACGGAACAATAGTTCACGGTGAAAGCAATATTCCAGAAGCACACAAAAAAATCAAAAGATTATTTACAGAACCTGAAAACTGTAAAGCTCTAGAAGACGTAATTGCAGCAATCAAAGATGCTGATTTAATTATTCTTGGCCCTGGTAGCTTGTACACAAGTGTTATTCCGAACTTATTAATCAAAGAAATCGCAGACGAAGTTGTAAAAGCAAAAGCTAAAAAAATCTATGTTTGCAACATTATGTCTCAACCTGGTGAAACAGATAATTACTTGGTTTCAGACCATATCAATGCTTTATATAAACACGCAAATAGCGACCAACTTATTGATGCCGTTTTAGTAAATGACTTTTTACCACAAAATATGGCTCAAAAATACGAAGAAGCAGGTCAATTGCCTGTAAGACTTGATAGTGAAAATATTCACGTTGATGTTGTTGAAAAGAAATTAATTGAAGACAGCAAAGAAGGTCTTGTAAGACACAGCAGTTATCGTGTTGCAAGAGCTATTTATTACTGGTACAGAAAATCACAAAGAAAAGATAAAGATAAAAAATAATGAATTTTGATAACTCATTTTTTAATGATATTCTACAATATTTTCAAGTTGATTACACACAAATGGAAATTCCATTTATCAAAGACATCTTGAATACAGAGCTATTTGGGTTTTATCAACTAAATTACAATCTTAGAATTGTAATTTTATTAGTTCTTTTTATTGTTATTGTAAATCTTGTTTCAAAAATTACAAATTCAATCTTATTTAGACTAAGAAAAATCTATAACTTTTTGAGAATAAAATATAAAAATGCCACAGAAAAAAGATTTAATACTCTTATATCTACACAAATAAATAAGAAAATGACAAAAGTAACACAATTTATACTTGTTTGTCATTTTGAATGTTTGGAAGAAAACAAAAGCAAATTACATATTTTCAATGATTTTGTTAAAGCATTTTTAATTAATCAAGAAGCAAAAGTAAAATACGAACAAAACAGTATTGTATTCAAGTTTGAAGATTTTTACAAAACAATAAACGGTATTGTAACACAGTTATACTTAACAAAAGAAGTATTTCAAAAGAAATATCCAAATTTAAAAATATACACTAGCGGTATAAACATTGAGGACGAAAATAATTATGAATCACAAATAGACAAAATCATGGATATCAACAGACTAAAAATAAGTAGTAAATTTATAGTTTGCGATACATCATTAAAATTCTACTACGACCTAGTAAATCCAAAATTGTACGAATTTGAATCAAAGGGCGAATATCTATTGCAAAACCATACAATCGAATTATATACTATGACACCGCCGGTTGACCGTACATTGTAGTATTAATATCAATCTCAATTGCATGTCTAATGAAAGAATGCGACATTAATAACAAATATGGATTTATTGTTGTTACGTTTGAAAGATTAACTTTAGCCTTTTGAACTTCTGGCGCTAAAACATCTTGTTGTGTGGTTTGTTCAATACCGATTGAAGCTGTCATAGAGTGCTCTTTACTATCATGATTTAATCTTTTTAACAGCTCGTCTTTTGGGAATTTTTTATCACAGGTAATAAAAATATCAACTGAATTTGTCGTTAATAGATTAATTTCAGCACCAATGTTACCATAATTTTTTGTAGTAATCATTATGGAGATTGAAGTATCATCATCTTTTGGAGGTTCAGCCCTTTTTGTATCTACGTCAAGTTTAAAGCCAACACCCTCTTCTAAAGGAAGCCAAGGAAGATATAAAAGCATAAGATTCTTAATTGCGAGAGCCGTATCGTTTTGAGATGAAGCTGAAATACTTGAATTGATAAGGCTTATCGTATCTTGAATAGGCTTTGTATCAGTAATACCTTGACGTGTTGCAGTAGACATCTCTAAAACTAGATTGTTTAGAGCCTGTTTACTGTGTTGTTGAATTTGAGAATTTAAAACACTTAAGTTAATTTTTGAAGGTAAAACTCGTGCTGACACTTGTTTTTGCGCAAGTTGAGCTGCTTCTTGATTTTGAAGTTGCTTTAATTCTTGAGAAACTTCTTCTTGCAATTGTTCTGTTTGCGCTTGTGGACGCAATTCCACAGGACGTCTTATATGATTTCTCACACTGTCTCTCAAATTAGACATGTGTTCAAAACGCATATCATTAATCAATCGAGAATGTATTCTGTGATTGATAGTTGAAGGTGTTGGAGTAGGACGAGTTTCAGGCTCTGGCTGAATATTGTCAGTTATATTTGCTGCACCGCCAGTAATACCATTCGGTCTGTTTGAATGGTTTGGACGATTTGAAATATTCGGAATGTTTGGTTGCGGTGGCAACGGTTGATTTGGAACATTCGGACGATTCGGATTATTAGGAATGTTCGGTCTATTTGGATTGTTCGGAACATTCGGTTTATTATTTGGCAAATTTGGATTTTGCGGTTTTTGATTTATCTGATCTAAAGTTTTGTCAAACGCATCGCTTGGTGTATTTGGAAAACGATTTGAAGGTTGCTTAACATCATTCGGATCCTGTTTACCATTTTGATGTTGTTGATTTTGATTAGGATTTTGAGGAACCTTATTACCTGTATTATTATTATTTTTATCATTTGGTGGCACAAAAGGTGGTTGGACTTGTGGGTTATTAACATTCTGATTTGGTTGTTGCGGAACATTATTACCTTGTTGTCCTTGATTTTGCGCCGGATTTTGAATTTGCCCTTGTTGCCCCTGTTGATTTTGTTGAACATTATTAAATCTATTTTGAATAAATTCTTGCATGTTCAATCTATTTTGATTTTGCTGTAAGACATTATTCAAATTATTCAAAAACTGTTGGTTTTGCTTTAGCGCTTCTTTCATTTGCGATTCTGTCTTATCATTACCAAAAGTCATCAACAAATCGGTGATATTATCAGGTAATTGCAATAAATTTTTGATATAAATAGATCTATCAACACTTGCTAAATGATTCATTCTAATGTTTTGAGGCATCAGAATTTGTTGTTGCAGATTATTTATAAGATTATTCTGCATTTGTTTTACAAGATTTTGGGTTGAATTTTGTCCGCCTGCATCAGCATTGACAGCAGAAGTCTGAACATTAATTTTTGCTTGATTAATGTTCTGCTGATTAAATCGTCTTTGCAGAGCGTCTCTAATATTAAAGTCAACCATAGTATTATTATGCCCTAACGGTTAAAATGTGAAACAGGCAAATAAGATTGAGGGTAAGTATAATCTTCTTTGAAACCTGCATGTCTATACATCTTTAATGCAGGAATGTTGTTTGTTTCACTTGTAACATTCAATTCTGTAATTTTTCTTTCGCCACTTTTAGCCCAATTTAGAATTGTTTCTGTTGTATGTTTTACTAAGTGTTTTGAAAGTCCTTTACCTTGATGTTCTTTTTCTATACCTACAAGAGGAATATTTGCAATTGTACCGTTTATGTTTGCTAGGCAAATACCGCAAGGTCTCTTATTACAGAATAGAATAAAGCTTGCATCTTTTAAGAAATCGCCGTAAACATTTTGTACAATTTTATCTAAAATATCTCTTGTGCCGTCCATTGATTTATAACGCGGGTCAAACAAAGCATCTGAAGCATTTTTAAATGTTGAATGGATAATTCTAACTGCATCTTCAAAATAAATATCTTCCCATTTCTCAATTGAATAAGCTTCGTCCATTTCAGTCAAGTTCATTGAGTGAAGGATATTTTCAGAAGTTTGAGTGTTAAATAAAAATCTCAATACTGCTAAACCAACAAATTTGAACCCAAAATGAGAAATATCACAAGCAAAATCAGCTTGTGGTCCAAGCATTGGGTAGCAAACCACTTTGTCTTTTCTTTCTTTTTTAGTAACTTCTAAGAATTTTTCTATTAAAACTTTTCTTTTATTAACCGCATCTTCTTCGCCTAAGCAGTGAATTAAGTTTAGTTCAACACCTTCAGAAATAGCAGATGTATAAACCAAAAATGCAGTAGGAATATCATGTTCTAAAAGAACAATACATTTAATATAGTTTTTATCTATAGATTCAAGAAATTCTTCATACTCTAAAGGTTTAAGCTCAAACATATAATCTGAAACCGCTTTACTTTTAAAGTCATTATAGACTCCTTGAAAAATTTTATATAAATTACTTGTTAGTAATTCTGCTTTATATTTTTGTTCTTGTGTCATAATTATTCCTTATAAATAATGATGCATTTTTTCTTTTTTTGTATCCATATAACGTTTATTATAAGAAGTGATATATGGTTCTATCTTAATAATATCGTTGATTGTAAGACCATAACCTTTTAGAGCAATAATTTTTTTAGGATTATTAGTTATAAGGTTAAATTTATTATACCCTAAATCTAAAATAATTTGAGCACCTACACCATAATCTCGTAAATCTGAACGAAATCCTAAAGAAAGATTTGCTTCAACAGTGTCTTGTCCTTCTTCTTGAAGATGATAAGCTTTAATCTTATTCACAATACCAATACCACGACCTTCATGGTCTGTCATATAAACAAGAGCTCCATTTCCATGTTTATCAATCATTTGCAATGCTGAATGTAATTGAGCATTGCAATCACATTTCAAACTTCCAAAAACGTCCCCTGTCATACATTCAGAGTGAACTCTTACAATAGGCATTTTTTCTGGATTAGTGTCTTTAACCAAAGCTACATATTCATGATTATTCAACGTATTTCTATAGCCATAAATTTTAAAATCGCCAAATTGTGTTGGTAAAAAAGCTTCTGCCTCTCTTACAACAAATTTTTCTTTTTTAAGTCTGTATGCAACAAGTTCTTGAACAGTAATAAATTTGATACCGTGTTTATCGGCAAAAACCTTCAAATCATCACGTCTTGCCATCGTACCGTCATCTTTCATAATTTCGCACATAACACCGTTTGCACTAAAACCTGCTAATCTAGCTAAATCAACTGCTGCTTCTGTATGACCAATTCTTTCTAAAACACCGCCTTCTTTTGCAATACAAGGGAAAACGTGTCCAGGACGTCTCAAATCTTCTGGTCTAGAATTTTTATCAACTGCAATCTGAATTGTTTTAGCTCTGTCAAATGCAGAAATGCCAGTTGTTACACCAAATTTCATTGCTCCGTCAATTGATTGAGAAAAAGCTGTTTGCATTGATTCTGTGTTTTTTGCAACCATTGGAGTAAGCTCCATTTGTTCAGCTCTTTTTTTGTTTATTGCCAAACAAATCAACCCTCTACATTCTGTTGCCATAAAATTGATAATATCAGGTGTAACTCTATCTGCAGCACAGATTACATCACCTTCATTTTCACGGTCTTCGTCATCTGCAATAATAACTACTTTACCGTCTTTTATATCTTCAATTGCTTCTTCAATTGTATTAAAAATGTTTTTGTTGTTTTCCATTATAAAAACCCATTTTCCTCTAAGAAATTCATTGTAATCTCTTTTTTCTCTTTACCTACAACAAAATTTTCAATATATTTCGCTAGAATATCTGTTTCTATATTTACAATATCATTATTTTTCAACTCTTTCAAGTTAGTATTTTCAAAAGTATGCGGTATTACAGCCACAACAAAGCTTTCAGACTTTATATCCGCAATTGTAAGACTTATACCATTTATTGTAATAGAACCTTTTTTAACGATATACTTACGAAAATCAGGTGTTACAGCAAATTCCATATTATAAAATTCGCCTAATTTTTCTTTTTTAATAAATTTTGTAGTCAAATCAACGTGCCCAGAAACAATGTGTCCAGACAGTCTATCAGACAATTTCAAGGCTCTTTCAAGATTTACCAAATCACCTTGTTTTAAATCAGATAAATTTGAAACTCTCAAAGTTTCGTCAGAAACATTTACTTCAAAAGTAGTATTATCAAAAGCAACAACGGTTTCACAAACACCATTTACTGCTATACTTTCGCCTAGTTTTACATCTTCTAAAACAGTTTTAGCTGAAATTTTTAAATCAGCACCGTGCGCAGATTTTTTAAAACCAACAACATTTCCGATTTCTTCAATAATACCCGTAAACATATGCCAATTTTAGCACGAATTATTTACCAATGCAAAAATGCTCAAAAATATTGTTCAAAATATCATCAGTAATAACTTCGCCAGTAACTTCGTCTAAACTCAACAAAGCATCTTTAACATCAATACAAATCAAATCTTGTATTTGACCTTCTTTTGAAGCAATTAAAGCTCTATCTAGTGCTTGTTTTGCTCTTTGTAGACAATTTGTTTGTCTTGTGTTAGTTACATAATCAAGATTTTCTGGTGAAATTTCACACACGATATTCTTAATAGCTTCTCTTAATTCTTCCAAACCTTCTCTTGTTTCAGCAGAAAGGTTATAAACATTTTCGTCTTTTTTGTTTGCTAAATCTGTTTTATTAGCAATAACAAGATGTTTTCTACCTTGCAACAAGTCCAAAATCATTTGGTCTTCTTCTTGAATACCTTGATTAATATCGTAAACAAAAATACTCAAATCAGCTTGCTCTATTGATTGTTTAGAATAATTTATACCAATCTCTTCAACTTTATCCACATTATTTTCATCACGAATACCAGCTGTATCAATCAACGTAACAGGAATACCTAAATCCAATGTTTCGTGTAAAACATCTCTTGTAGTACCTGCAATATTAGTAACAATCGCTCTGTCAATATTCAACAATCGATTAAAAATAGAAGATTTACCGACATTAGGTTTACCAACAATGGCGACCTTGATACCTTGTCTTAAAATATTACTTGTATTTGAATATCTCAAGACCTCATCGATTTCTGCCATTATTTTTTCAAAAGTTTCAATCAATAAAGAATATTCAGGTTCAGCAACCTCTTCTGGAAAATCAATACCAGCAACGATTTTTGACAAAATATCAAAAACTTCTTTTTTGATTTCGTAAACTCTTTCTGATAACTTACCCTTCAAATTTTTAACAGCAGTAGTAGAAAAATTATCACATTTACTGTGGATTAAATCGCATACTGCCTCAGCTTGAGACAAGTCTAATTTTTTATTTAAGAAGGCACGTTTTGTGAATTCACCACGTTCAGCCATTCTTGCACCTGTTTTTAAAACAAGATTTAAAATATTTTTAACAATATTCACACCACCATGACATTGAATTTCTATAACATCTTCACCTGTGTATGATTGAGGATTTTTGAAATATAGAACGATAACCTCGTCTAATTCAACATCGCCGTCAACTATCCAACCGTGTGAAATTCTATGGTTTTCAATCTTTTGACCTTTAAAAATTTTACCAATAATTTCTAATGCCTTGTCGCCAGAAATTCTTATAACACCAACACCACCAAAGCCCATTGGTGTTGAAATTGCTGCAATTGTATCAAATTCATTAATAATATTCATACAAATATTATATTATAAAAAAAAGTGAGAAATTTAAAAACTTCTCACCAAAAAAGGATTTCAATACAATAATGAATAAAAATTTAAACCGCAAACATAGAGATAAGCGCAAGCGCAGTCTGCAAATTTGCCATATCGTTATTTGTAGACTTTGAAGCATTCATAGCATTGGTTAAGTTTTGGTTAAACAAGTTTGCGTTATAAGAATTACCCGCATTTGAATTAGTTAGCGCTGATGAAATATAGTTTAGAGCATTAGAATTAGCACCATTTGCCAAATTATTCAGTAAATTTAAATAATTATATCGATTTGATAATTCATTATTAAATAAAGTTGCCTGTTGTGATTGAACATCTTGAGCAATATTAGCTAAAGCACTAGAACGATATTTTTCTAAAGCAGATAATCCATCTAAAAAGGCTGAGTTATCAATATTACCAAACCTTGAAGCAACATCGTTAGTAAGATTTTTCAACATCGGTTGATACATCTCATTCAATGATTGCATTGCTTTTTGTTTATATGCTTCGACCTGTGCATTGATATCTTTTTTCGTGTTATTATCAAATACATTCAAATTAGGTAAATTCTGTGCCAAATTCTTTTGTGCATAATCATATACAGCTTTTTCGTAATCATTCATATCATAATTTGAATTAATATCGTTTCCTATTCTTGAAACAGTTGCCTTTTTCTGACCGTTCAAAGACACACTTCCACCCGAAAATGTTGGTGTTGGTACAGATACTGATGAAGTTTTTCCCATATAAATTGTCCTTTCTATATCGAGAAAATTTAAACAACTGGCTATCAAATAATTATGTCATTTTTATTCATCAAAAACTATGCAAATTATCCAAACTTTACAAAAAATTTGTAAAGTTTGAATAACACAAGAGCCGTAACGAAAATCGTTACGGCTCTTGACCTTATGAAGTACTAACTATTGATTAATTAGTCTTTCTTTTCAGGAATTCTCATAGCATAGAATGTTCTCCAAACGAATGCTAATGCTATGATTAAGAATACAACACCAACTACTGGAGCATATTTTTGGAATGCAGGGTTGATAGCAATTTCCATTGCTAATAAACCGAACAATGTAGTGAACTTGATGATTGGGTTCA
>CAVCIU010000008.1:0-46149 GCA_963602355.1 Methanobacteriaceae archaeon | reverse complement strand
ATTTCTATGTAAACGACGCATTCGGTGCTGCTCACAGAAACCACACTTCAACTGCAAAATTAGCTAAAATCTTAAAACCAGCAGTTTCTGGTTTATTAATGGAAAAAGAAATTAGATGCTTATCACAAGCTTTAGATAATCCAGAAAGACCATTCACAGCTGTTGTTGGTGGTGCTAAAGTTTCTTCTAAAATTGGTGTTTTAGAAAACTTATTAGACAAAGTTGACAACATGATTATCGGTGGTGGTATGGCTTATACATTCGTTAAAGCTAACGGCGGTAAAATTGGTGATTCAATTTGTGAAGATGACCAATTAGAAGTTGCAAAAGCTATCGAAAAGAAAGCACAAGACAAAGGTGTTAAATTAGTAATGGCTACTGACGTTTTAGTTACAGATGATTTCTCTGGTAACGGTACAAACAAAGTTGTTGCTATTAAAGACATTCCAGACGGATTTGAAGGTGTAGATGCAGGTCCTGAATCTCAAAAAGCATTTGCAGAAGTAATTAAATCTTCAAAAACAATTCTTATGAATGGTCCAGTTGGTGCTTTTGAAAATCCTAAATTCGCTGAAGGTACAAAATCTATTCTTAAAGATATTGTTGAAGCAACTAAAAACGGTGCTACATCAGTTATCGGTGGTGGCGACTCTGTTTCAGCTGCTAAAAAATTCTTCAAAGCTGAAGACTTCACTCACGTATCAACAGGTGGTGGTGCTTCATTAGAATTCATCGAAGGTAAAGTATTACCAGGTGTTGCAGCTTTAGATGAAAAATAAGAAAGTTGAGCTTTTAGCTCCAGCAAAAAACTTAGAATGTGCGGTGTCAGCAATCAATTACGGTGCTGACGCCGTTTACATTGGCGCTAATTCTTTTGGCGCAAGGCAAAATGCTACGAATAATCTTGACGATATAAAAACTTTGGTTGAGTATGCTCACAAGTTTTACGTCAAGGTTTTTTGTACTGTTAATACAATTCTTGATGATGATGAAATTTTGAAAGCTCAAGAATTGATAAAAAATTTATATGAAATAGGTGTTGATGCAATTATTGTTCAAGATATGGGCATTTTGAAATTGGATTTGCCTCCAATACCTTTACATGCTAGTACTCAATGTGATAATAGAAATTTAGAAAAAGTGAAATTCTTTGAAGAGGTTGGTTTAGAACGTGTTATTTTAGCTCGTGAAACTTCTTTGAAAGATATTGAAAATATTTGCAAAAACACAAATGTGGAAATTGAAACTTTTATCCACGGCGCTTTGTGCGTAAGTTATAGTGGTCAATGCTATTTGAGCGAATATATCGGAAATAGAAGTTCTAATCGAGGTTGTTGTGCTCAGCCATGCCGTAAAAAATATACACTATTGGACGAGGACAGAAAAGTTTTGGCAAAAGATAAACATCTTTTGTGCTTGAAGGATTTTAATGCTTCTCCTTATATCAAAAACTTGATTGATGCGGGAGTTCTGTCTTTTAAGATTGAAGGTAGATTAAAAGATGAAAGTTATATAAAAAATGTTACGGCTTATTATCGTCAATTGATTGATAAATACGCAGATAAGACATCTTCTGGTGTTATTGAATATGATTTTACTCCAGATGTAAGTAAGTCTTTCAATAGAGGTTTTACGACATATTGCCTTGACGAAAATCGTGATATGTTTAATTTTAATTCTCCAAAATCTTTGGGTGAATATATTGGAAAAATTACAAAGGTTACTGATAAATATTTTGAATACAAAGGCAAACAACTTAATAATGGCGACGGCATTTGCTATTTTTTAAACGATGAAATGAACGGGGCTTTGATTAATAGAGTTGAAAATAACAGAGTTTATTTGAAGGATACTAAAAATTTAAGAGTTGGCATGGAGTTTTACCGCAATCAAGATATCCAGTTTGAAAAACAACTTAAAAACTCTAAAACAAAACGCAGAATTAGAGTTGAAATGATTTATGAAAATAATATGATTACTGCAAAAGACGAGGATTGTAACTTCGTAACTGTTGATATTCCTCAAATAGAGACTCCAAACAATCCTCAAAAAATGAAAGAGACTTTTATTGAACAAATGAAAAAATCAGGCGACTCTGATTTTAAAGTTGAAGAGGTTTATGTTTTAGGATATTTACCATTTTTGAAAATTTCTGAAATAAATGCAATTCGCCGTGAAATTTTAGAAAATTTGATGAACGAACGTTTAAAAAATTATAAACGTCATGCTCAAAAAGAATTGAAGCATGCTCAATATCCTTTAAAATCAATGGATTACAAGGCAAATGTTTATAACAAATTGGCAAAAGAATTTTATGAAGAATGTGGTTGTGAAATCACAGAACCAGCTTTTGAAAAAAATCATAGGGTCAAAAATCTAGAATTGATGCGTACAAAACACTGTCTATATAGAGTGTTCAACAGTTGCAAATCTCCAAAACAATTGGTTTTAGTCGATGAAACAGGTAAAAAATACTCTCTAATACATGACTGCGCTAATTGTGAGATGGTTATTTGTAAAAACATGTAACAATTTTGGTTAAATTAAGTGTAAAAATAGCAATTATTTCTTTCACGGGTGTTTAATAATTATCGGTGTAGTAATTAATTATTTAAAAATATACATTTGTGAGGTAGGAAATATGAATATTCAAAAAATTATGAACGTTAATTTTGCCGGAAAAGTTAACAAAGTAGAAAACAATAATACATTCGTTCAAAGACCGATTTTACCTCCTGCAAAACCTGATACTTTTGAACGTACTACAAAGGCTGAAGTTAAACCTCAAGTTAAAGATAAAGTTCTTGATAAATTAGCTAACATGTACGACAAAATGACTCCAATGAGATTGGATAGAAAAAGTACAACTATTATGGCTGAAGATAACCTAGATTCTGAAAAAGTTATCGCTATGGCTAAAGAAATGACTCAACGTCCAACTGATAAAGTTCAATTGAGAAGATGCGCTTATGATAAAGCTAATAACTACACAATGAAAGCTATTCATGGTGATAAAGGTTCTAACTTAAAATTGTTAGACAAAAACTTAAACGTTTTAGCTCAAGAAAGTACAAAACTTGAGTGGAAGGGCAAAAATCCTGTTTCAAAAACAGTTTTGACAACTGATTTTAGAACAAATACATTGAACGAAACTAAGTTTGGTTTTGATAAAGATGGTTATCCATATATGGAATCTGCTGTTAAAATCAGACGTGATAAACAAAATAGATTAATCAGAAAAGAAACATACGAAAAATCTGATGTTCCAGGTATGTTTAATGTTAAATATGAGTTCCCAAATGGTAAAACAAGACAACTCTCAAAAGCTACTGTTGATAAGAAAACAGGTCATACTTTAATTGAGAAAGATATGCGTTCAACTGATATGACTAGAACTCAATACAGATACGAAGATGATCCAATGGGTAATAGAATTGTTGATTACAAAATTACTTCACCAGACGGTAAAGTATTGATGAAACAATCTCAATCATTTGAAGTTTTAGATGAAAATACTTTCAGATCATCAAGAAATGATAAATCATACTTAATTCAATATGATAAAAAAGAAAACACAATTACAGTTGTTGATGAACAAAAGATGGACGGTTTCCAAATTCCTATCAGCGGGTATGTAGTTCCAAAAAATCCGAAAGATAGAAAAGATCCTGCAAAAGTTTCAGCAAGTGAACAAAAAATCGTTAACATGTTGAAAAAAATTCCAGGTGATGAATTATTGAACTTGGCAAACACAACTGTTCAAATTGAAGACATCAAAGATAGATTAGAATCATATCAAATGCCAACATTCTATGAAGTAGGTGATAAACCAGCACAATATAGAACTGATAAAGATGGTAATACAGTTGTTGATAATGTATATTCATTCAGTATCTTGAACGTATCAGATGATCCATTTGTATTCTTACACGAACTAGGTCATGCTACTGATATGACTGGTAAACCAGCTGAACTTATTGTTAATAATAAAGGTGAAGCAATTGATTGCAAGCTTCTAGATACTCTTCATGAAGACGAAACATTCAAGAAAACTTATGCAGAAGAAAGAAAGAATTTCTTGAAAGAATTTCCAACAAATGAAAGAGATCACATTGCATACTTCATTGAAGAAGAAGCAGTTGAAGGTCAACCAGAAAGAGGTAGAGAAGAAACAATTGCTGAAACAAATGCGTTGATGAACACATACCAATCAGTTGACATCTTAGGTATCAGAACTCAATACTTGCAACAACACTTCCCAAGAACAATTGCATACTTGAGTGAAAAATTGGCACCTACAAAAGAACAAGCTTAATTGTAAGTTTAGATAAACGAAAGAGGCGAAGCCGTAGGCTTCGCCTCTTTCGTTATAAGACGGGTTCGCCAGAATTGTCGAACCCGTCTTGTAACGTCATTGCTTGACATGTACAGCAATGACGACAAGGACAGATACCAAAATGTCGTTGCGAACGAGCATGACAGTATATAAATACATAATTATTAAGAAATGTAAATACAGATTTTTAAGGCTAAAACTCTTTATTTATGCGTATTTTGCCCTTTTAGCACCTCCAAAACCATGATAAACATGGAGTTTTAGCCTAAAGTTTTAAAATAATATGCCGATAATACATGTGTTAGGAAAAATATGTACATTAAGGAGTACAAAAAATGGGTGTATCAGCTAACCAAGCAAGAATGATGACTCTTACGGCAAGAATGCATGATCTTGAATTAAGAGCACAACAGATTTCAAACGAAAAAGTAGTTATGTCATTGCAGTCAGAAGCATTTGCTTTACAATATTCAAATGCGATGAATGCTGCAACTAGTTCTTCTGATGGTTCAGTTAATGAATCTATGTTAAAATCTGCACAAGCTACATATGACCAGCAGACTGCAACAATATCAAAAGAAGAAAAATTGTTAGATTTAGAGTTATCTCAAATCAACACAGAACACTCTGCGGTTACAACAGAGTACGATTCAGTAAAATCATTAATTTCTGATAATACTGATAGATCATTTAGTTTATTCGGCTAATTGTAGCCCCTAAAATATTTTACCCTTATTCCCTTCCTAACAAAATTTTAAGGCGACTTGTGAAACAAGTCGCCCTTTTTTTTATTATAAATATTTTTAATATTAGTATAATGAAATTATTTTATTAATACCTTCTTGAGCAAGGTTAAAGATTTCGTCCATTTGTTGTTTTGTCAAAGTATGACCTTCTGCTGTTGTTTGGAATTCTACGATATTACCGCTTTTTGTAAGTACGATGTTTGAATCTACGTCAGCATGTGAATCTTCTTCGTATTCAAGGTCTAATCTGATTTCGCCTTCCACAATACCTGCAGAAACAGCTGCCAAAGGTTCTTTGATAGGATTTTCTGTTAAAGTACCGTTATCTAAAAGTTTTTTGATTGCATCTTGCATAGCAACAAATCCACCGCAAATACTTGCGCATCTTGTACCACCGTCAGCTTGGATAACATCAGCATCGATTGTGATTGTAACGTCTGTCATTTTTTCTAAATCTACGCAAGCTCTAAGGCTTCTACCAATCAATCTTTGGATTTCGTGAGTTCTGCCAGAAACTTTTGAACGTTCTCTTGATACACGTGTGTTTGTTGAAGCTGGAAGTAAAGAGTATTCTGCAGTTACCCAACCTCTTTTATCTTCTTTGTCCATCCATTTTGGTTTGCCAACTTCAACAGATGCAGTTGTAATAACCTTTGTATCACCAAATTCAACCAAAACTGAACCTAGTGCATTTTTAGTATAATTGTGAGTGAATTTTACTTCTCTCAATTCGTTGTTTTTTCTACCTTTTCTCATTTTATTTTTCCTTTTCCCATGTATAAATTTGACCGCAATATTTGCAAACTGCATGTTCGTTCATAAACGTTAAATCTGGTATGAACGTATAATCGCCAACTGTTATCTCTATTTGATTATTATCGTTATAAATCATTGAGTAAGTCTTCTCTTTGTCATAATCTTTTGAAAACATAAGTTCAAACTTATCAACGTGATTACAATTTTTACACTTGAACATCTATTTTACTTTTCTTTTTAAATTTTGCTAAATATTTTTTGTTTAAATCTTTGTACATCAAATAACAAGACAAACTTCTAATTGGAAGCAAGTATGCTGAAACAATCCAACCAATAACAGCAAGTACAATGATTTTTGATAAATCTAAAATGCTAAGTGGAGCTTGGTTTAGAGTTGTTAAAAGTTCGTTGAATTTATCCAAATACATTTGAAGATGTAGGGCAACAATGTTTTGGATAAGGTTTGAAAACATTGTTATGATACCTGTAAGTGAACAAATTATTCTTACAATTTCTGGAATAATGAAATATGTAAGAGTTGAAACCAAAAGTAAAACAACTAAGGTCTCAAAATATTTTTGTTTAACTAAGATAAAACTTTTGTAGAAACACATAAAAATATTTTTTTCTGGTTCAAGAGTAAACACTTGGAACACAAGAGCGAAGAATACAAAAATTAAACCGCCTGCAATCCAAAGTAGTGGACAGCTTGAGAAGAAAATAAATATACTATAAATTATCCATAAACCTGCAAAAGAAAATTTTCTGTGATTAATAACAAGTGTATGAGCTTCAAAGTCGTACAACTTGCCAGATTTTGTCATATTATCTGCCATAGAGTTTATTGCACCATATGCT
This sequence comes from Methanobacteriaceae archaeon, assembly GCA_963602355.1. Lineage (GTDB taxonomy): Bacteria > Cyanobacteriota > Vampirovibrionia > Gastranaerophilales > Gastranaerophilaceae > UBA791. The sequence continues at coordinate 39,453 of CAVCIU010000008.1, read as the reverse complement.
ACAAGGTAATCCCAAAATGCTCTAAGCATTAAAATTAACCCAGGAAGCATAAGGATAATTGCAGTAACCAATATTGCCACAGGATTGTTGTATAGTGGAATGTGTTGTTGAATAACGTCTAAATTAACTATGAAATGATAGTTTAATACGAATGTTATTACCATACCTGCAACTTGTCCAATAATTGGGAAAGTTAGGTATGAAAAGAATGCTCTCATGTGTTTTAAATATAAATTTAAGGTTGCATAAAATGTATCAAATGCTTTGAATTTTTGTTTTGCCATAAAATATTTCTCTCTTGTTGAGTTAATTTTATCATAAACGCAATAAATTTGTCATTGCGAACGAGTGTGAAGCAATCCAAGGGGTAAATAATTGGGTCAATCCAGTTTTCCATACCTTTCATGTCATTCTGAACTTGATTGACTGCTTTTTCCGAAATCTATGATTTCGTGAAAAATGTCTGGTTTCTCCACAGAATCTGACCAACGACCGCGTTATACTCTCGTCAACCTCAGATTCCGTGTCGAGCACGGAATGACACGTATTTTTAATCAACCAAAATTTCTGTTTCGTTTTTGTATGTAACGTAACCCAAATTTGCTGCAGGTGGTTTTTTAAGATTTTTTCTAAATGTATAAATAACTCCAGCTTTTGATGTCAATTTTGCTTTTGAATACTGTTTCGCAAGTTTTGCGCAATGCAGAATAACTTCGTCTTCAATTTCTTTTTTTAGTGGGTTTTTAAGTAATACGTGAGAGCCTGCGCAGTCTTTTGTGTGGAACCACAAATCGTCTTTATCAGATAGTTTTGATACAATCAAATCATTTTGTTTATTACTTCTACCAATTAAAATTTTGTATCCGTTAAATTCTTCCTCTAAAATTATGCTCTCTTGTTTTGGAGTTTTTTCCTCTTTGATTTCTTCTGAGATATCCTTCAAAATGTCCATAGAATCAGCTTCTTCAATAGAAAATAGAATTTCTTCAAGATATTTTATATCTTCTAAAGTCTTTTCTTCAAGTTCGTGAAGCTTTAAAGATGAGTTTTTAGACTTGTTATAAAGTTTATAAAATTTGTTTGCATTATCCTTGATTGATTTTGTTTCATCAAGTGGAATTTCAACTTCTTTATTCGTATTCCAATCAAGCAATGTCGCTGATTTTGAATAGTCTTTTAGGTTATGAAGATTTGCCATAAGTAAATCGCCATAAAGTCTATAAGTTTGTGATTTTTCTTCTTTCTTTAATTGTTTTTCAATCTTTTCCAAAGTTCCCATTTGCTTTTTGTATTTAGGATAAACAGTTGAATAAAGATTGTGCTTCATTGATTTAGTCAAAATTTTCATTTGATGATATGTGAAATAATCATCAATCATTTCGTTTACAGAATTCTTTGCAATAGGGTTTTTAACCAATTTTGAATAAAGAGTATATTCGTTCATATCTCCGCTTATAGACGGTGAAGGATTTTTTAAACTTACAAAATCTTGAATTTCAGTCAACGTATAACCTTTGACTTGTTCTTCAAAGGCTTTTGAAATACCGTAAAAGTTTTCGTTAAGGTTTTCGATTTCGCCATTGTAGTTCAAAATATCTGTCTTGAATTGTTTTGGCGGATAAACATAAGGCAAAAGTCCAGCCATTTCACGTGCACGGCTCTTTTCTTCCCCAACGTTATGGCAACAACCAATTATCATATTTGAATCGTGGTTATAAAGGACTATGTTTGAGTATTTTCCCATAAGTTCGACCGCAAGACAAAGATAAATTTTGTCGCCTAATTCGTTATATGATTCGATAAAGATTTCAAAAATACGTTCATATTCTGGTACATTAACCTTTGCAATCTTGCCGTTTTCAATATATTTGCGAAGTAACATGCAAAACATTGTCGGTTGTTTTGGTATTTCAAGATTTAATTTTGTTTCGTTTTCTTTTGATTTAAAACAAATATGATAAAATTGTGGGTTAATGTTTATATAAAATTTTCTTGTTTCGCCTAGTCCTCTCAAGTACAAAATCAAGTCTTTTCTTGAAGGTGATTGAATTTTTTGGATACGAGAATTTTCAAAAAATTCTTTGTTTTCTTCAAAAAAAGCTTTCAAAGCAAGGTAATCAAATGTAATCATTTTAACCTCTTAAATGGCTTGCACCTTTTAGGTAAACGAATTCTGGTACAAAATCATCGTTAACATTAACTACAACAAGGACTCTCAAACACATTTTTAATGAGTTTGGTACATCAAGTTCGTGATAACACATCATAGCAACATTATCCCAGCCAAAATCTTTGCGTGCAAACTTTGCAGGAAATGCTGCGTTCAAATCGTCTGTTAATGTGAAAATTGCGTGCGAAATAATTGAAGGTTCTAACTTGTTTTTAAAAGAAAGTTCTTTCAAAAGTTCTAAAGTTGCTTCTTTTAAAGCTTCTTCTGTGTTTGCTTCAACTGTGATTGCGCCTCTTATACCTTTTGTAGTCATTATTTTTTCAATCCTCTATACCAATCTGCTGCTGACATAACACCTTTTCCTTCTGGTTTAACTTTATTTATTAATAAAGCTTTTTCGCCACAAGCAACTTCTAAGCCGTTTTTGTTTGCATCAATAAATTCACCCGCATTAGCAGATTTTTCAATTACTTTACTGTCCATAACTTTTACGATTTTGCCTTGATGTTCAAAATATGCGCAAGGACAATTGTAAACACCTCTAATCAAGTTATGAATTTCTTTTGCAGGTTTTGACCAATCAATTTTGCATTCTTCTTTAGTAACTTTTTTAGCGATACAAACACCGTCTTCTTGTTGTTTAACAGGTGTTAGAGTTCCGTCGTAAAGTCCTTTCAAAGTTTTGTCTAGTAATTCTGGTGAAGAGTCTGAAATTGCTATTGCCAAGTCTTCACAGTTCATATCATCAGTAAGTTTGATAGGGTGTTTAATACAAATATCACCGCAATCAAGACCAAGTTCTGTAATCATTGTGCAAATACCTGTTTCTTCATCACCATTGATGATTGCTCTTTGAATAGGCGCTGCGCCACGATATTTAGGCAATAATGATGCGTGAAGATTTATTGTTTCAAATTTTGGAATAGCTAAAACTTCTTCTGATAAAATTTGACCAAAAGCAAATGTTACAAAGAAATCAGGCGCAAGTTTTTTTAATTCTTCTTGTATTTCAGGTTCTTTTCTAATAGAAGTTGGTTGAAATACTGGAATGTTATGCGCTAGAGCAACCTCTTTAACTGGAGAAGGTGTTAATTTATGACCTCTTCCTTTTGGTCTGTCAGGTTGAGTTACAACACCAACTACTTCAAAATCTTCTGAATTAATGAAATATTCCAAAGATTTTACTGCAATTTGCGGAGTTCCAAAATATACTAAACTAATTTTCTTCTGATTCTGCATTATTAATTTGTTCCTCTAATTCTTTTTCATCAAGAAGTTTATCATCTTCTAAGGGTGGTAAATCGTGCTCTTCAAGGACAACATCTGTCTCAAATCTGTTCATTGAGTGGTCAATGAATAAAACACCATCAAGGTGGTCAAATTCGTGTTGAATACATCTTGCAAGAAGAGTGCCGTCTTTTGCTTCTAAAACAAATGATTTACCTTTTCTATCCATAGCTTTAATCATTACGTTTGCATATCTTTTAACATCTGTAAATGCTTCTGGAAAACTTAAACAACCTTCGTGGCTTCTGCAAGCACCAGATTTTTTAATGATTTTAGGGTTAATGAATACGATTGGGTTTAAAGGTTCGTCGCCTGTTGAAACATCAACAACGAAAACCCTTTGATTAACACCGATTTGAGGTGCTGCTAAACCAACACCGTTTTGTGCATACATTGTATCCATTAAGTCGTTTACTAATTCTTGAACCTTTTTAGACACCTTGTGAACTTCTTTTGAAGGTGTTCTTAAAATAGGATCTCCATATCTTAAAACTTTTTTTATTGCCATAAATACCTCTTTTTCTTGATTATATCACATAAAGAAATACTTATGTAAACTAATGTAACAAAAAATGCACATGCTGAAATTCGACAAAACGAAAATACTTTATATAAGAGTAAGAGGCAGTTGAGAGGATTATCATTTATTATACAAGGCTAGTTTTGTAAGAGTCTTTATAATGAAAAAAGTTTTTAAACACACACACACTAACCTACCACACACACACACTAACCTTCTACACACGAGGAATTCGAAACAAAATTCCAGACCCTTTATTAAAAAGGGTTTTTTTTTGCGCAAAATTATAGTATCATTAACTAAGAGCACAATTTATGTAGGTGGTTATGAATAAAATTAAAATCGGTTTAATAGGTCTTGGTACTGTTGCAAGCGGTGTATATAAGACTCTACAAAGTTTTGATAATATTGAAATCGTTAAAATTGCGGTTCGTGATATTAACAAAGACAGAAATATTGAAGGTTTAGACAAAAGTTTATTGACTCTTGATGCAAATGAAATCGTTAATGACGAAAGTATTCAAATTGTCGTTGAACTTATCGGTGGTGTTGAACCTGCTATGACATTAATCAAAACAGCTTTGAATAATGGCAAGCACGTTGTTACTGCAAACAAAGAATTGCTTGCAAAACACGGTGAAGAGTTATTTGATTTAGCTGCAAAACAAAATAGAGTTATTCTTTATGAAGGCGCAATTGCTGGTGGTATTCCAATTATTATGCCTATTAAAACAATTTTAGCAGCAAATAAAATCAATAAAATTGAAGCTATTTTAAACGGAACAACAAACTATATTTTAACAAAAATGGACGTTGATAAATCAAGCTATGATGATGTTTTAAAAGAAGCTCAAAAGCTTGGCTATGCAGAAGCTGACCCAACATCTGACGTTGAAGGTTTTGATGCTGCTTACAAATTAGCAACATTAGCAACAATTTCTTTTAACAAAAGAATTAAAATTGATGAAGTATACAGAGAAGGTATCAGCAAAGTTAGAGCAGAAGATATTGAATACGCAAACGAACTAGGTTATAAAATTAAGCTTATTGCGCACGCGGAAATGCTTGATGAAAACAATGCAGACGTAAGAGTTCACCCAATGTTTGTAAGCAAACAGACAACATTGGCTCATATCGATTTTGTTACTAATGCCGTTACAATCAGTGGTTTTCCAATTGGTCAAGTAACTTTATCTGGACCAGGTGCTGGTGAATTCCCTACTGCAAGCTCTGTAACAGGTGATATAGTTGTTCTTTCAAACGAAATTGGCACAACTGATTACATTTTACCAATGATGAGATGTAAGCACGGTTCTGTTGCAAATGTTGTTGATATCAAAGAAACAACAAACAAATATTATCTATCAGTAAAAGTTAGCAATAAAACCGGTGTAATCGGTAAATTAGGTCTTGTTTTTGCTGAAAATGGCATAAGTTTAGCAAGTTTGTTGCAAAAAGGTGTTTCAGAAGACAACACCGCAACAATCGTTATTATTACTGAACTTTGCAGAGAAAAAGATGTATTAAAAGCAATCGAAGATTTGAAAAAAGAAGGTTGCATTAATGAGTTAAATAGTATGATAAGGGTGGCAAATGATGATGTATAAAGGTTTAATCGATAAATACAGAAAATATCTTCCAGTTAGCGACACAACAGAAATCGTAACTTTAAACGAAGGTAATACTCCATTAATTAAGGCTGATAATTTAGCAAAAGCTATCGGTCTAAAAGCAGAAGTGTACTTGAAGTTTGAAGGTGCAAATCCTACTGGTAGTTTTAAAGACCGTGGTATGACAATGGCTGTTACAAAAGCTAAAGAAGCTGGTTCAAATGCTATCATTTGCGCATCAACTGGTAATACAAGTGCAGCAGCTGCTGCTTATGGTGCAAAAGCTGGTTTAAAAACATACGTTTTAATTCCAGACGGCTACATTGCGCTAGGTAAATTATCTCAAGCAATGATGTATGGTGCAGAAATTATCGCTATCAAAGGTAACTTTGATGAAGCTCTTGAATTTGTAAGAAAAATTTCTGACAATTATCCAATTACTTTGGTAAACTCTGTTAACCCATTCAGAATTGAAGGTCAAAAAACAGGTGCTTTTGAAATCGTAGATGCATTAGGTGATGCTCCTGATTATCACTTTATTCCTGTTGGTAATGCTGGTAATATTACTGCATACTGGAAAGGTTATGAAGAATATTTTGCCCAAAAAGTTTCTACAAAATTACCTAAAATGATGGGTTATGAGGCTGAAGGTGCTGCTGCAATCGTTCGTGGTGAAAGAATTATGAAACCTGAAACAATTGCAACTGCAATCAGAATTGGTAACCCTGCAAGCTGGAAACAAGCGGAAAATGCAAGAGATAAATCTGGCGGTAAAATTGGTTGCGTAAATGATGAAAAAATTATTGAAGCATACAAATTAATCGCATCAACAGAAGGTATCTTGTGTGAACCTGCAAGTGCTGCATCTGTTGCTGGTCTAATCCAAGCTCACCAAGAAGGTCTTGTTGAAGAAGGTAAAAAATGCGTATGTATTTTAACAGGTAATGGATTGAAAGACCCTGATAGCGCTATTAAATATTCAATGACAGAAGTTGCAAAAACTGGCGCTGATATGGACGAAATCTTAAAAGTTATGAATTTAAAATAATTAAATTCAAAATGATAATTTAATTGAACAAAGTGGCGAAATTTCATTCTGAAATTTCGCCACTTGTTCTTTGTTTGATGTTTTTTAGATTGCTTCGTCGTGAAGTCTCGGATTATTCGGGTTGTCGCGGGAGTAACGTCCCGCTCCACCTTGCGGGCTGGGTTCGCTTCGCTCACACGGCGCCCTTCCGAAAATCCGCCTCGCAATGACGTTTTAAAGTTATCAAAATATCCTCGCCGATTTGTTCAATACTTTGTGCTTTATATTCAACGCAATCCTTTATTTTCTGAATATTTCTACCTACAAATGCTGATTTACCAGTGTTATCAGCAAGAATTTTTGGTGCAATAAAATGGTAAATTTTATCAACTATTTCTAAATCGATGATAGAACCGTTGAATTTTCCACCTGCTTCAACAAAAATGCTCATAATTTTCTTTTCAAAAAGAATATGTAAAAGAGCAGTTATATCAATTTGACCATTTATAGTTGGGCAAGATATGTATTCAATGTTTTCTGTGTTTGATGGTGGATTAAGGTTTTCATTGTGTACGATAAAAATTTTACCAGTTTTGAAGAAATTCATATTTGTTGGAACTTTTAGCGTTCTGTCGATAAGAATTTTTTGTTTGTTGTTGAAATTTGGATTGTCGGCAAGGACTGTGTTTGATGTTGTTAAAACAGCATCATAAATTTCACGTAATTCGTGCCCTTTGTCTCTTGCTTGTGTCGAAGTTATCCATTTTGAATTGCCTGTACGAGTTGCGACTTTGCCGTCAAGTGTTGTCGCAGTTTTTAGCGCAACAAATGGTCTTTTTTTTGTCATATTAGTAACAAAAACTTCGTTTAATTCTTTTGCTTCGTCTTCTAAAATACCACTTATAACTTCAATTCCATTTTCTTCAAGTTTTTTGACACTTGAAACTATTGGGTTTGGGTCTTTCATTGCAAAAACTACACGTTTAAGTTTGCGTTCGATGATTAAATCAACGCAAGGTGGAGTTTTGCCAAAATGTGAACAAGGCTCTAAACTTACAATGATTGTTCCGCCTTCTTCTTCGCCGTTTTTTAATTTTAAAAGTGCATCACGCTCTGCATGGTTTTCGCCGTATTTTGCGTGATAACCTGTTGAAATTTCTTTTCCGTTTTTATCTAGAACTACGCAACCTACCATTGGATTTGGGGAAGTTTTTCCAAGTCCTTTTTTTGCAAGTTCAAAACATTTTTTCATATATTCTTCGTACATAATTGTATTTTAACTAAAAATATGTTAAATTTAAACAAAATATTAAAGGAGTTAATAATGGCATTTGATTTAAAATTCTTAGGACATAGTGCATTTGAGATAAATAATAATGGTAATTGTATTTTGATAGATCCGTTTTTAGCGGCTTATCCAAATTATGACTGGAAAAGTTTAAATATTACTGATATTTTTGTTACTCATGGTCATTCTGACCATTTGGGTTCTGCAATAGAAATTGCAAAAGCTAAAGGTGTAAAAATTAGCGCTGTGTTTGAATTGGCAAATTATTGTTTGTCAAAAGGTGCTTATATTAACCCTGTTGGTTTAGGCGGTTGGATAAATTATGATTGGGGTAAAGCTATATTTTTACCTGCTTTTCATTCTTCATCAACTCCAGACGGTCAATATGCAGGTTGCCCAAGCAGTATTTTATTTGAAATCAATGGCGTTAAGATTTTCCATGCTGGAGATACTTGCTTAAATCAAGAATTAAAAATTATAAAAGAAATGAACAAACCGGACATTGCTATTCTACCAATTGGTGGTCATTTTACAATGGACGTAAACTCTGCAGCACTTGCAGCTGAATGGATTGGTGCGGAAGTTATTATTCCAATGCACTACAACACATTCCCTTATATCAGAGCAGATGTTAATAGATTTAAGGACTTAATCGAAAATAAGGGAAAACAATGTACTGTAATGAATATTAGTGAAGTTGCTCATTTCTAGTTTCAAAATTTGTTCTAATTGTTTGACTAGAATCGTTGAATAATACTATGCCAAGCTTCTTTGATGAAGGCTCTTTTATTAACTTGTAGAAATCTTTTACAAGTATAAGTTGCGTGCCTATGCAAACTCCGTCTTTTCGTTTTAAATATTCTTCGAGTTGTTCGTTGTCTTTCACGTATTTTAAAACTTTTACAAAAAGGTTGAAATCTTTTTTACGACGGCGAAGTTCTCTGTTTATAAAACCAAAGATTAAACTATAATCTACGTTATAGCCTTCTTGGATAGTTATTGTTGCAGTGTAATTAATATTGTCTGCTGTTATGATTGAAAAGTATGAAAGAATTGTTTTAGAATTTGTTTCTTCCATAATGTATTTAAGTTCATAAACAGGTGAAAGTCCGCAAAGAACAGGCTCTTTGAACTCTTCTTTGTTTTTTAATAGAGAAGGTTTGAAATGGCTTACGACAGAATGATTGTACATATCGCAAACCTTTTCAGCATCAGAATTTTTGAATGGTCTAAAAATGATTGTTTCTGTACGGTTTATGCGGTGAGCTTTTTTAGGAATTTTGTAAAGTAGTTCACCTGCACATTGTCTAAATCCACAACCTACTGTGAAAAGTTGTAGAAGCTCTTCATAACTGTTATCGATTGATACAACGAAGGTTTCAGCACCTTTTGCTCCGTATTTTGTGATTATGAAATCGATTAATTGTTTTCCAACTTCGTAATAATCTTGTTCAAAAAGTAGTCTTGTTATAGACAATTTATAAGGATTCCCTTTTGTTGGATTGACTGTGATTACACCGTGAATAGTTTTATCAACCTCTAAGACGTAAGATTCTGGTAAAAATTTTAATCCTAATGGCAAAAGTTGATGAAAAAACGAAAAATAATTGCTCATAAGTTTTCTGATAAATCTCTCTGCTTCATCATTACCTAAAAAAGCAATCATTTTTTTTAATTTAGATGCGTCAAAAAATGATAATCTTCTAATAATTGTCATACTTGAATTATATATTTTTTTTCAAAACATTGCAATATTATAAACAGCAATATAGCTTATTACTGTTGAATAATGTTTATACTTTTATTGTGAAATTTGACATTAAAGATGTTAGAGTTGAATTTGTTTTAGAATATTGTGAAATAGCATTTGATAATGTCATTACTGATTTCAAGTTGTAATAATCGCCCATTCCAACTGATTCGTATGCGCTCTTTGAAAGGGTGTTAGAATTGTTTGATAAATTTTTCATAGAATTTATCAAAGATTTTCCATCTAATTTTGTTGAAGACTGTTTCTTAGTAGCAAGATTATTTATGTAATCAGAAATACTTGCAGTGTAATCCTTCAACATATCGCTAATTGTTTTTGGTGCGCCGTCATCATCATAATCAATTTCTAAAACATCTCTTAGAGATTTTGTTGTTTTATCAGAATTTTTTTCAGAATTAATAACGGCTTGTAAAGTTGTTTTTACAAGTCTAGATGTTGAATCCTTGCTTATTAGGCTAGTTAATTTTTCTGAATTTAATGATGAAACCATATATTTAATATACCACTCAAATGCTTATAGATACCGCTATACAGATAAATTTTTACATATTTTCACAAAAAATTTGATATTTAAAAAATAATCCTTATAGAAGAAATATACGACATAAGTAGGATACAAAAACGAGGAGAATGTGATAACGTGAAAATAGAGTTTATTAACACTGAGGATGAAATTGTGATAAAGACTACCGAAAAGAAGGACGTATTATCTAAAAAATTATTAACTGCTGACGTTTTTGAACAATCAAAAACAAATGGTCTAAGAAACTTATGGAACGAAGCTCAAGATATTGAAATTACACTAGATTTCATTAGCTATGGCGGAAGTTTAATCAAAAAATTTATATCTAAGGTTTTACCAAAAATTTAATAGCTTTGCCTTCAATATGTTGTTGCATAGCATATGGAAGTTTGTCTAAAGAAATTTCTTCGGTAATCAATTTCTTTACGTCCATTTGATGCGTTGCAATTAGGTCTAATGCTTTTCTTACATACTCTGGTGTATGGTGAAATACACTTAAAATTTTTATATCACCATAGTGCATTTTTGTTGTAGATAATTTTATTTCAGAACCTTTTTTACAACCTCCAAAGAAATGGACAGTTCCTCCTGCTCTTACAAGAGAGAAGGTTTGTTCCCAAATTTCTGGTAGTCCAACACATTCTATTGCTACATCAAGTCCACGACCTTCGTCGGAAAAGTTTTTGAAAACTTCTTCAACATTTTCTGTGTTCTTTAAATCGACAACTTCGTCAACTCCTGCAAATTCTTTTGCAAGTCTTAATTTAAGCTCGTTACGTCCTCCGACGATTACTCGAGCACCTTTAAGTTTTGCGTATTTTGCAAACATTAAACCGATTGGTCCAATACCGATTATACCAACAGATTGACCTGCTTTGATATCTGTTCTTTCTGCGCCGTGAACAACATTTGCAAGTGGTTCTGTAAAAGCCGCTTCTTCAAAACTCAAATCGTCTGGAAGTTTTATTATATTCTTTTCAACAATTCTTGCTGGAACTGTTATATATTCTGCGTAAGCTCCGTTTAAGAATTGAAGATTTTCGCATAAATTATATTGACCTTTTTTGCAGAAAAAACATTCTCCACAAGGTGCAGAATTTGCTGCTACAACTCGGTCTCCAACTTTGAAGTTTGTTACACCTTCGCCTAATTTTGCAACAACTCCGCTAAATTCATGTCCAAAACCTGATGGTACAGATTTGATAAGTACAGGGTGTCCTCTTCTGAAAGTTTTTACGTCTGTTCCGCAAGTTAAAGCAGCCATAATTTTTACAAGAACTTCGCCTTTTTGCGGTTCTTGAATTGGTACTTCCTCATATCTTATGTCTTCCGGTGCGTAAAATTGTATAGCTTTCATTTTAGTCCTTTATTTTTATGTATGCTTTGAAGATTTTATTGTTTATTGTGTCTTCAAAAGCTTGTTGAACATTTTCTAAATCATAATCTGTCGAAACACCTTTAACTTTTACCTTGTGAGAAGTTAAAAGTTCGTAAGATGTTTTTAAATCAATAGGTGCTGGTGAATAACTACCAAATACTGTTAATTCACGGTAATAGATTTCGTTATTAGCATAACCCAAGTTTTTAGGTGTACTTGCAAAGACAACGATTTTTCCGCCATTTCTAACACATTTTAGGGCAAGTTCAATCGTTGCATCTGCGCCTGATGTCATAAACACTGCATCAACACCCATTCCGTTTGTTTTGTCTTTAATATATTTTTCAGCTTCTGTAAAATCTTTTGAATTAAACGCTTCAATACCAACTTTGTTTGCTAAATCAATTCTATCTTGAATTAAATCACAACCAAATGTTTTGCAATTATAAATGGCATTAAAGGCTTGTCCAGAAAGGTAACCAATAGAACCTAAACCGATAACTAAAACTGAAGAGTTTTCGTTTAATTCTGCTCTTTTTACGGCTCTAACAATACAGCCTAGAGGTTCGTAAAATGAAATTTCTTCGTAAGTCATATCTTCTGGTAATTTATATGCAACGTTTTTAAGATGTTCTTCTGAAAGATAGATGTATTCTGAAAATCCTCCAGGTAAGATGTTTGTTGATTTAAAATGTTTGCACATTGAGTAATGACCGTTCTTGCAGTAATCACACTCAAAACACGGAATATGATGTGATGAAACAATTCTGTCATTTATTTTAAAATCTGTGTCAGTGTCGATATCAACAATTTTGCCGACAATTTCGTGTCCTAAAACTGTGCCGTCTTTTGCAACACCTGTTCTAAGTTTTACAATATCAGACCCGCAAAGTCCGCAACCATAAACTTGTACAATTGCGCCTTTTCTGCTGTCTAATTTTATATCTTCGACTTCTTTAATTATGTTTTTTTGATTTTCAACAACTGCTATTTTCATAAGTTAAGTTTAACACATAAATTAATAATTACTGTATGTCGTCAAAGTTGTTTGTGATTGTGTGAATATATTCTAAAATTTGTGCAAAGTATTCTAAATCTGTATCGCCGTCTAAAATTAAATCAGCATATTTCATTTCAGGGTTAATGTATTTTTCGCTCGCACCTAAAATATATTCCCAATGTTTTAATGCGTTTTCTAAATCTTGGTTTCTTTCTGTTGTCGCTCTTGATAAAAATCTTTCTTTTCTTTTTTCTTCGTTTGTTCTGATGAAAATTCTTACATCAAAAATATCTTTTACAAATAATGCGGCAGTACCTTCAACAATAATAATTTTTTTAGACTTAACAGGAATGGCATTCGGTACAGAAACTCCAGTACCGTTTGGTAGATATTTTGGAGACATAATGTCATTACCCATTGAAATATCTTGTAAATCTTTTAATAAAACGTCCAGTTGAAAACCTTCTGGTGAATCAATATCGTATCCGTTATCTCTAAGATTATCAAAGTTGCCGTATTTTTTGATTAAATCAGAAATATCTTTAAAATAATTATCTGTGCTGACAATAGATATCGGCAAGTTCAAGCTATCAGAAATTCTGTGAATTGTGTTACAAATAGTAGATTTTCCAGAAGCTGAAGCGCCAGAAATACCAATTAAAATTCTTTTATTAGGATCGTTAATTAATCTTTTTGAAAATCTTGATATAAAATCTGTTTTTACATCTTGAATGATAGGAGAATTGCTCTTTCTATCGTGATCCATTAATTGTCTAAATTTAGCTTGTAAGTACACAACAAATAGCTCTCGACCGCTTTTTTTTGTTAAATCCGGTTTTAAGAATTTTGTATTAGAATTTAATTCTTTATTTAATAGGATTTTCATAACTTCCGTGATTTTTGTTGTAAAGTTTACACTTACACTTTTATAATATTAAAACACAAACATGAAAAAATTTGCTATTTATGTACAAATTTTTCAAAAAATCGTTAACATTTGTATTTATAATTTTTTTTTAGTACAATATAGACAATGAGAAAAGGAGATATTATGGAAGTACTTGAACAAACACAAGGCTTAATAACACAAATAATCGGGCCGGTTATTGACGTAGAATTTCAATCTGGTAATTTACCTGAAATTTATACAGCTTTAAGAATTTATAAAGAAGACGGAAGCTATGTAGTAGCTGAAGTTCAACAAATGCTTGGTTCTAACAAAGTTAGAACAGTTGCCATGTCATCAACAGATGGTTTAAAAAGAGGCATGAAAGTAGAAAATACAAATTCACCTATTACAATTCCAGTTGGTAAACCAATTTTAGGTAGAATTTTGAACGTAATTGGTGAACCAGTTGACGAAATGGGTCCAATTGAAACAGAAAATTACTTACCAATTCACAGAGAAGCTCCAAAATTAGTAGATCAAAATACTGATGTTGAAATTCTTGAAACTGGTATTAAAGCAATCGACTTGTTACAACCATACCAAAAGGGTGGTAAAATCGGTCTATTCGGTGGTGCCGGTGTTGGTAAAACAGTATTGATTATGGAATTAATCCACAACATCGCAATGGAACACTCTGGTGTATCAGTATTCGGTGGTGTTGGTGAAAGAACTCGTGAAGGTAACGACCTTTGGAACGAAATGAAAGAATCAAATGTAATCGATAAAGTAGCATTGATTTATGGTCAAATGAACGAACCACCTGGAGCTCGTATGAGAGTTGGTTTATCAGCTCTTACAGCTGCAGAATACTTTAGAGATTTCTCAAAACAAGACGTATTGTTATTCATTGATAACATCTTCAGATTTACTCAAGCAGGTTCAGAAGTATCAGCACTTTTAGGACGTATGCCATCAGCAGTAGGTTACCAACCAACACTTGCTAATGAAATGGGTGATTTGCAAGAAAGAATTACATCAACAAAAGATGGTTCAATCACATCTGTACAAGCGATTTACGTACCTGCCGATGACTTGACTGACCCTGCTCCAGCAACTACATTCTCACACTTAGATGCTTCAACAGTATTGTCAAGACAAATTGCATCATTAGGTATTTATCCAGCTGTAGATCCTCTTGCTTCAAACTCAAGAGTACTTGATCCACACATTATCGGTGAAGAACACTATGAAACAACAAGAAAAGTATTAGAAATTCTTCAAAAATACAAAGAATTACAAGATATCATTGCTATCTTGGGTATGGACGAATTATCTGAAGAAGATAAAGAAACTGTAAACAGAGCAAGAAAAATCCAAAGATTCTTATCACAACCATTCTTCGTAGCTGAACAATTCTCTGGTATTGCTGGTAAATATGTTAAGTTAGAAGATACAATCAGAGGCTTTAAAGAAATTATCGAAGGTAAACACGATAACTTACCAGAACAAGCCTTCTACATGGTTGGTACAATTGAAGAAGCAATAGAAAAAGCTAAAACATTATAGGTAGAAAAATATGCACTTAAAAATAGTTACACATGAAAAAGTCGTATATGATGAAAACGTTGATGAAATCTACTCAAAAGGAATAGACGGTGAATTTGGTGTGTTAAAAAATCACATTCCGTTTATGACTGCATTAGATGTAGGTGTTACAAAAGTTGTAAAAGACGGCGACGTAAAATTCTTTACGACAATGGGCGGTATTTTTCAATATGCCGATGATGAAGCAGTTATCTTAACAAATTCAAGCGAATGTGGTGAAGATATTGACGTTAACCGTGCAAAAGAAGCTAAAGAAAGAGCTGAACACAGATTGCATGACAAAGACGAAAATCTTGATGAACACAGAGCTGAAGCTGCTTTAGCAAGAGCTTTAACAAGAATTAAAGCTGCACAAACAAAATAAGATATAGATAAAATGGGGCGAAAGCCCCATTTTAATAAAAAAATAAAAAAGTAGTTTACAAAAAAAGTATTTTATATTAGAATAGAAATACGGAAGAACAATCAATTTGGAAGAGTGCCAGAGCGGTTGATCGGAGCGGTCTTGAAAACCGTCGTACGTGACGAGCGTACCGTGGGTTCGAATCCCACCTCTTCCTTTTTTAAAGCCTCAAGCGAATGCTTGGGGCTTTTTTAGTATAAGATTTATTGTTTTATTTTATACCCAAGTCATTGCAAATTCTGCTAATTTGGTATCTTGAGAGCAACCAATTAAATTTTGGTTTTTATCAAGTGTCTTTAGGGTATTCATTTCTTCTTGAGTTAATTCAAAATCAAAAATATCAAAATTTGATTTAATTCTATCGACATTAACTGATTTAGGAATAACTGCGATATCATTTTGAATTAAGTATTTCAATGCAACTTGTCTAGTTGATTTGTTGTGATTTTTTGCAATTTCAACAAGTTCTTGAAGGGTATATAAATATTCTGCTTTACCTTGTCCAAATGGTGCGTAAGCTTGTGTTATAACATTATATTTTTTATTAATTTCTCTAAGTTCATTTTGTTGACAATGAAGATTAACTTCAATTTGATTTACAGCAGGAACAATTTCATTGAATTTAATTAAATCAATTAATTGACTAGGCATGTAATTTGAAACTCCAATTGATTTAATAACACCTTTTTTATAAAAATCTTCCAAAACTCTATATGCTGAATAAGTATTTCCAAACGGCCAGTGCAAAAGAACTAAGTCTATATATTCAACTTGAAGTTTATTTAGAGAATCCATAACGGCTTTTTCGCAAGCATCATGTTCAAAATCTCCAAAATTTATTTTTGTTGTAAGAAAAATTTCTTCTCTTTTAATTCCAGAATTTTTAATTCCTAAACCTACTGCATCTTCGTTACCATATGCTTTTGCCGTATCAATCAGTCTATAACCTGTTTTAATTGCGTTAATTACAGATTGCTCACATTCTTTTTTATCGTTTATCAAAAATGTTCCAAAACCAATTATTGGCATTGCTATTCCGTTGTTTAATTTTAATTTTCGCATAATGTTCTCCTATTTTGTGTGCTATAATTGTTATTGTAGTACATTCGAGTTACACGAAGTCAAGCAGGGATAAAATTATGCAAACTTTAAATAATGAAAAATTATATACAGTACAAGAAGTCGCTGAAATGTATGGTATTTCTAAGCATACGATTAGATTTTATACTGACAAAGGTTTAATTCCTCCGCTAAAAAGAGATAAAAATAATAACAGATTATTTGATAGAGAAAGTTTAAATTGGCTCGAAGGTTGCATTTGCCTAAAGGGCTGTGGAATGAGTATAAAAGACTTAAAACATTATGGAGAACTTTGTTTGAAAGGTAACTCAACTCTTCAAGAACGTTATGAAATGATTAAAAAATGTAGAGAATTGGCTAAAGAAAATCTTTTAAAAGCTCAAAGGGTTCTTGATTATGCGGAACATAAGGTTGAGCATTACGAAGATATAATACAAGGCAAAACTTACGATAACTCTAACCCGTTAACTTGGACAAAATCTGAATTGACTTGCAAATAAGCTATCTGTGTTAATTTTTGATTTTTATATATAAATGAAATTTATTGACATTATTTAAACAAAATGTTAATTTGGCACTAATTAAAATAATGTAATGGGAGATTAAATAATGAGTGAAAAAGATAAAATGTTACAGGGGAATTTGTATGATGCAAATTATGATAAAGAACTTATTGACGAGCGAATGAAATGTAAAAAATTATGCCATAGACATAATACTTTGTCTCCTGAAAAAATGGTAGACAGACAGAATTTAATTAAAGAAATTTTAGGCTCTACAAAAGGTAATTTTTTAATAGAACAACCTTTTATCTGTGATTATGGTTACAATATCGAAATTGGTGAAAATTTTTATTCAAACCATAATTTGACTATTTTGGATTGCAACAAAGTAAAATTTGGCGATAATGTTTTTATAGGTCCAAATTGCAGTTTTTATTGTGCTTTACACCCACTTGATATTAAGACAAGAAATAAAGGACTAGAATATGCAAAGCCTATTACCGTTGGTAATAATGTTTGGTTTGGCGGAAGTGTTGTTGTTCTTGCCGGTGTAACAATTGGTAATGGCGCAGTTATTGGTGCTGGAAGTGTTGTTACTAAAGATGTGCCAGATAATGTTGTCGTTGTTGGTAATCCTGCAAGAATTATTAAAGAGATTAAACAAGACGAATAAGAATTGAATAGCTACTTTGACTCATGAAATTTTTGATAAATAAATTTTATCCAAATATATAAAACTAGCGGAAATACGATAACAATTAATTTGTTATACTCAAGAGCAGTTTTAATATCAAAATGAAGTAATGAGATAAAGGCTCTTGTTAATCCGCAACCAATACATTCATGTCCTGTGATTAATTTATATAAGCACAAGCTAGGTAAATGTAGTATAACTGAAATTTTGTAATAAAGTACGATTAAAAAAGGGGATAGAATAATTATTCTATCCCATAATGTTAAATTTTTGATTTTATTTTTGAAGTTCTGAACCATCTGCAGTTTTGAATGCTCCACATAAAATAAGAATAAAATCTATAAGTGTCCAAATACCGCAACAACCTAATGTAAGTAATTGAACAACTCCGATTGCTGTATGACCTGTGTAAAATCTATGTACACCCCAGTAACCAAAGCATAGACATAATAACAATGTTACAAGCCAGCTTTTGCCTTCTTTTCTATTATTGTTTGTGATTGCACAACCGCAGTGTATACATACAACTGCTTCATCATTAACTTCTTTTCCACATTTACTACAAAACATTTCTCCTCCTTATTTCTTAATACAATTATACTAACAATAAAGGTCTGAGATAATCAAAAATGTTAATTTATTGATATAAATTAACATTTTTAAAATTTTGTATATAAATTGTTAAAAGTTGACCTTTGTCTATGCGTAAAGCAAATTACCTGATTGTAATCTCATCACGTCTTCAAAGATTAAATCTGGAGTTAATCTATATCTTTCATAAAGGTCTGTAACTTTTACTCTGTCTGTAAATTCTTTTTTACCGCCGTAATTCAATACTTTCATATCTGAATCGCCGTAGTAGCTTGCAATTTTTTGACCAAAGCCACCGTCAAGAATACCATCTTCCAATGTTATAACAACATTGTGTTTATTTTTTAGGTCTTCTAACAATGCTTCATCAAGTCCTGTAATGAATTTAGGATTGATTAATGTTGGGTTAAAGCCTGCTTGTTTTAATCTATCATAAACTTTTTCTCCAAGGCTAAAGAATGTACCCAATCCCACGATTGCGATATCAGAACCGTCTTTTACAACTTTGTATTTATTTAATTCTGAATAATTTGTTTTATCAGCTTTACCTGAAATAACTGGTGCACCTAGAGGAACACGGATAAATACTGGGTGTTCAACTTGTTCAATTGACCAATCTAACATACTTAAATATTCTTCTTTATTAGTTGGTGCTAAGTAAACAATATTAGGAATATTGCTAATCATTGAAATATCAAATGTTCCCAAGTGAGTCATATCAATTCCTGACATACCACCGCAGTGAACAATTACTGTTACAGGTGAATTGTTAAGAGCGATATCTTGAGAAATTTGGTCATAAGTTCTTTGAACAAATGAACTTTGTACGGCAAAAATAGGTTTTGCACCATTTTTTGCTAAGCCTGATGTAAAGCCCATAGCATGCTCTTCTGAGATTGCTACGTCGATATAAGCATCGCCCATTTTTTGTCTGAAATCTTTTGTAAAGCTTACGCCACCTGGAGTTGCAGCTGTAATTGCAACAATTGATTTGTCTTGTTCGTGTTTTTTCAAGATGAAATCAGTTGTTATGCTACCATAAGTTTCTGGTAAATTGTTTGGAATAATTGGAGTTTTTCCGTTGATTCTACCTGATACTGTATTGTGAAACATTTCCTTGTTTTCTTCTGCCGGTGTATATCCGTTACCTTTTAATGTATGGATATGAACAACTACAGGTTTGTTAGTATCTTTAACTTCTTTAAATAATGCGATTAATTCTTCAAGGTTGTTACCATTTTCAAGGTAATGATATTCGTATCCGAATGTTTTGAAGAAATTGTTTTGACAGGTTCCATTAGATTCTCTTAGTTCTCTCAAGTTTTGGTATAAACCACCTTGATTTTCAGAGATAGACATTTCATTATCGTTAACAACAATAATAAAATTGCTGTTTAACATCGCAGCATTGTTCAATCCTTCAAAAGCTTCGCCACCGCTCAATGAACCGTCTCCGATTAGAGCTATAACATTATATTTTTCACCATTAATATCACGAGCTTTTGCAACACCAGAAGCAAGGCTAAGAGATGTAGAAGTGTGCCCTAATACAAATGTGTCATGCTCTGATTCTGCAGGATTAAAAAATCCAGAAATATTTTTCATTATATCGCCGATAAATCCTGACTTACGACCTGTCAACATTTTGTGTGTATAACATTGGTGTGATACGTCAAAAATAAATTTATCAATTGGTGAATTAAACACGTAATGTAGCGCAATTGTAGCTTCTACAATACCTAAATTTGGGCTACAGTGTCCCCCAATTTTGTGAACTCTATTTAATATACCATCTCTAATTTCTTGAGATAATTCCTTCATCTCGTTTATTGATAGTTGTTTTAAGTCATATGGTGAATCAATCTTTTTCAATAATGTCATATTAAAGTACTCCAATTTAAAAGAATTATATCACAAAAAAAATAGTAGCAAATTAATATCAAATTTTTATAAAATTAATTAAAAAATTCTTAATAATTATACATTTATAAATGGTTGTTTTGTTTGACAAATCTTGTTTCTTAATATAGAATGATACCCGTAGGGGGTGTTAAGAATACTTAACATAATTTGTTAAATTTTTCTATTTTGAATTTTATTTGTAGGGGAATTTTAAAATGCTTAGAAGAGTAATTATATTGATAATTTGTTTGATATTTTCGGTTCAAACGACTTATGCGATAATTGAAAATAAAAATACTGATACAGATACAAATTTAACCTTGAATGCTAATTCAATTACGTTAAGCAAAGCTATTGAATTGGGTATTTTAAACAATCCTACTTTAAAGATTGCTCGTGCAAAATTGGGGATTAGTGATGCTCAGATTTTGCAAGCGGGTTTAATCCCAAATCCTAGTATAATTTCTGATAATGGTTTTGCAGAAGACACTTTTAGAGTCGGTATTGAACAGACTATTGAACTTGGAAATAAACGTTCAAAGAGAGTTAAATTAGCAAGAATACAAAAGGAAGTTGTTGTTCAAGAACTTGTTGCAACAACTCTTGATGTGCGTGCAAATGTTCGTACCTCATATATTCAAGTTTATAATTCTCAACAAAAACTTTTAACAGCTCAAGAAATTCTTGAAACAACTACAAAGTTGGCTAATATTGCAAAACTTCGTGAAGAAGCTGGCGATATTGCTAAACTTGACGTTTTACAAGCAGAAATTAAAATGATAAGTGCCAAAAACGATATTCAAAACGCAAAATTAGAATTGAATAAGGCTTTCAATTCTTTGTCTGCAAATATTGGTCAAAATCTGAATCGTGATATTGTTTTAGCCCCGCCTGATTTGTTAAAGGATTTTAATTCTGCATTAGAAATGCCTGCTGAAGAAAACGAAAAAGTTTTAAATACTTTGATAGAAAAAGCTTATTCGACTCGTCCAGAGATTTTGGCAATTCAAAAAAACATTGAAGCTCAAAATCAAAGATTGAAAGTTGCAAGAGTAAATATTGTACCAGATTTAACAGTATCCGCTGGGGCTGATATTGTTACTGGCGAAGAAAAAAGAACTAGTGCATTTGTGATTGGTTCAATTGATGTTCCTGTTTTTAACCATCAACAAGGTGTTATAAAAGAAATTAGAGCACAAAAAGAGGTTTATGAAAAAGAATTAGAAGCTCAAAAAATTATTGTTGCGCAAGAAGTGAAAAATGCATATTCTGGAATTGTTGCAAATGCACAATCCTTAAAAATATATGAAAATGAATTAATTCCACATTCAAAAGATGTTGTGGAAAAATCAGAGTTAAGTTTTAAAGAAGGAAAAAGTAATATTTTAGTTCCTCTAAATTCTCAAGATGCTTATATTAAAACGAAGTTTGGATATATTCAAACTTTGAATGAGTATGAAAAATCTGTGAGTGATTTAGAAAGAGCGATTGGAGTGGGTCATGAATAAAAAGCAAATAATAATTATAATATCTGCTATTTTAATATTATTGATTGTTGGAGTTTTAGTTTTAAAACATGTTAGTAAATCGAATGTTGAAGAAAACGAGACTTCTGACATTATATCTTTGAACAAAAAAGCAATAGAAAATGCTGGAATTGCTTCTGATGTTGTAAAAGAGTTGCCTGTTGTTGTTCAAATAAAGACAACTGGTCAAGTTAAAACAAATGAAGACAAAAGATACACTCTTAATGCAATTAATTCTGGCAGAATTGTTCAAGATAACGTTAAACTTGGTGAACACGTTACAAAAGGACAAGTTGTTGCGGAAATTCAAAATCCAGAAGTTATAAAAATAAATTCAACTGCTTTGAAAGAGTTGCACGAAAATAGAATTGCTATTTCGCAAGCACAAACTCGCTTAGGGTTAGCAAAATCAAATTACGTTCGTGAAAATAAATTATATAAAGAAGGTATCAGTCCGCAAAAAGATTTGTTGCAGGCTAAATCTGATATGATACTTGCTCAAAATGAAGTGAGAATGTTGCAAGAAAGAAGTGTTCATATCAAAAATGAAACAAGAGAACTTTTGAAAGTTTACGGAGTAAATGCAAATTTGAACTCTGAAACTTTGAGAACTACTAGTCCAATTACAGCAATACGTTCAGGTGTTATAACAAAGAAAAATATAACTATTGGTTCTGTTGTTACTCCAGAACAAGTTTTGTATGAGGTTCAAGACTTGAGTCAACTGTGGATTGATATAACTTTGTATAGCGACGATATTGCAAAGATTAAGGAAAAACAAACCGTTAAATTTTACGCAGATACTTATCCAAATAAAGAGTTTAAGGGTGTAATTGATTATATCCAATCAACTACTGATGAACCTACTCAAACCTTTAAGGCAAGAACTTTTATCGATAATTCATTAGGTCTTCTAAAACCTGGTATGTTCGGAACAATTATCATTGATAGTGATGTAAAAATGAATAAACCATTTGTTCCTGATAGCGCTATTCAAAGATATGGAAAAGAAGTTTTTGTATTTTATGATTTAGGCGACGGAAAATATAAGAAACAAAATATTGAACTTGGAGAAAAAGGTGAAGGCGGATATTTTGTAAATTCAGGTATTTCAGCAAATGACAAAATTGTTGTAAAAGGAAGTTTTACTCTTAAAGCTGAAATGCTAAAGAGTGAATTTGCGGAGGAAGATTAATGGAGAAATTTCTTGCAAATGTAATAAAACATAGATTAATGATATGTTTGATATTCCTTCTTGTTATTGTGGCAGGGGTATTATCATTTTGCAATCTTCCAATTGATGCGTTTCCTGATTTGACGAATAATCAAGTTCAAATTTTAACTGATACACAAGGTATGGCACCTGTTGAATCAGAAGAACTTGTTACAATTCCTATTGAGGCGACAATGGGTGGTATTCCAAAAGTTCAAGAGGTTCGTTCTATTTCAAAACTTGGACTTTCAGTTGTAACGGTTGTTTTTGAAGATAACGTTAATATCTATTTTGCAAGACAACTTGTAAATGAAAATCTACAAACTATTACTAATTCTTTGCCAGAAGGTATTTCACCAGAGATTGGACCTATTACGACCGGCATGGGCGAAATTTATCAATACGTAATTGAAGGTAAAGGTTATAGCCCAGATGAGTTAAAGACATTGCACGATTGGGATATCAAATATAAATTGAAAAATGTTCAAGGTGTTGATGAGGTTAACACTTGGGGCGGAAAGACTAGAGAGTATGATGTTGTAATCTCTCCAGAGCGCCTTATTGCTTATAATATTACGGTTAAAGAAGTTATGGAAGCTCTAAAGAATAATAATACAAACTTTAGTGGCGGTATTATTGAACATTCTTCTGAACAGTATATTGTAAGAGGTTTGGGCTTGGTTAAAGAGCTTGATGATATTAGAAATACTGTTATTAAATATCAAGACGGTACACCAATTTATGTGAGAAACGTTGCGACTGTTGATTATGGATATATGTTGAGACAGGGCGCTGCTACAAAGGACGGTAAAGGCGAAGTCGTAACAGGTATTATTATGATGTTGAAGGGCGAAAATAGTCGTAACGTCATAAAAAATGTTAAAAAGAAAATGAAAGAAATTAAAAAAAGTTTGCCAGAAGGGGTTAAGATTGTACCTTTTTACGACCAAACTAATTTGGTTGAACAAACAATTAATACTGTTAGAACAAACTTGATAGAAGGTGGTGTTCTTGTTGTTGCAATACTTTTACTTGTCTTAGGTAATTTAAGAGCTTCATTGATTGTTGCTTCAACTATTCCACTTGCAATGATGTTTTCTTTTATGGGAATGAAAGTTCTTGGAATTAGTGCAAATATTATGAGCTTGGGCGCAATTGATTTTGGTATGATTGTTGATGGTTCAATTGTAATGGTTGAAAACACTTTGTTTCAACTTGCTCATAATGAGTCTAAACATTTTTCTATTTTTGAAATTGTGCAAAATTCTCTACGTGAAATGGCAAGACCAATATTCTTTGGCGTGTTGATTATTATGGTTGTTTATATTCCTATTTTGTCATTGCAGGGTATGGAATATAAGATTTTTTCACCAATGGTGTTTACTGTATGTTTTGCATTGTTTGGGTCTTTGTTGACGGCATTACTTTTTATCCCTGTTTTGTGTAGTTTTTTCTTGAAAAAAGATGTTGAAAATAGAGAAAGTAAGGTTGTTGAATACGTTAGACATCACTATATAAAAATGTTTGATTGGGCATTGAAAAATAGAATTAAAACGGTTGTTATTGCTGTTTCTTTGTTTGTTGTTTCAATTTGCTCTGTTCCATTTATGGGAAGTGAATTTGTGCCAAAATTTGACGAAGGAAGTTTTACTATTGGTGTTGCAAATATGCCTAGTATTTCTTTGACCGAGGCGGTTGAAGTTACTACAAGAATTGAAAATGCTATTAAAGATGTTCCAGAAGTTGAAAGTGTTGTTTCAAAGATTGGACGTGCAGATTTAGCAACTGATCCAATGGGTGTTTATCAAACAGATACTTTTGTTCAACTTAAACCAAAATCAAAATGGAGATTTTTGATGAATAAGGAAAAACTTGCAAATGAGTTGGACGATATTTTGCAAGAAAAAGTTTCTGGGGTTAATTTTAGTTTTTCTCAACCAATAGAGATGAGGGTTAATGAGCTTGTTTCAGGGGTTAAAGCTGATGTTGCGGTTAAAATTTTCGGAGATGACTTGGATATTTTGAGCAAAAAAGCTGAACAAATTGAAGTTTTGCTTAAAGATATTAAAGGTGCAGAAGACGTTCAGGTTGAACAAATTACGGGCGCAAAACAAGTTACTATTATTCCTGATAGAAATAAAATGGCACATTACGGCGCAAGTATTGAGGATATTCGCCAAATTGTTTCTACTGCTGTGTTGGGAACTCCTGTATCTGAAATCATTGACGGTAGAAAACGTTTTACAATGAGGGTTAAACTTTCTAAGGACGATAATATTGACCCTGTATTTATTGAACATTTGCTTGTTGAAACAAATGATGGTAGAAAAATTCCTGTCGGACAGGTTGCAAAGATTAGTATTGAAGACGGTTATGAAGCGGTTAATAGAGAAGATTTTCAACGCAGAATTATTGTTCAATGCAATCTTCGTGGTAGAGATATCGGAAGCTTTGTTAAAGAAGCACAAAAGAAAATTGATTCAAAAATTAATCTTCCAGCTGGGTATTATATAAGTTTCGGCGGTCAATTTGAAAACCAACAAAGAGCAATGGCACGATTGATGATAGTTGTACCGTTGTCAATTTTGACGATATTTATTTTGTTAATGGCAACTTTTTCATCATATAAATATGCGATACTTGTTATGCTAAATGTTCCTTTTTCTGCAATTGGCGGTATTTTTGCCTTATGGTTGAGAGGAATGTATTTGAGTGTACCTGCGATAGTAGGTTTTATTGCATTGTTTGGGGTTGCAATACTTAATGGGTTGGTGCTTATTACGACATTTATTCACCTTGAACAACAAGGATATAATAAAAAAGATGTTATAAGAATTGGCACACAAAAACGTTTAAGACCTGTACTTATGACTGCACTTGTTGCAACATCTGGGTTCTTGCCAATGGCACTTTCTCACGGCTCTGGTGCAGAAGTTCAAAGACCTTTGGCTACTGTTGTTATAGGTGGTTTAATCACATCATTGTTTTTAACTTTGATTGTGTTACCAATTTTGTACAATATTATTTGCCAAACAAAGTTTAATTTAGTTAAAGTTGCCAAAAAATATTATTCCAAAATAAAAAATAGTTAGAGTTTTGTAAATATATTGGTTCAAAGACTTAAAAAATAACTTTTTCTAGTTTAAAATGAATAAATAATTAAATTTACTATTACTAGACTTACTTTGAATTGGAAAACATAATTATGAAAAAGAATAAAATTTTTGGGATTATTGTAACTATTTTGGCATTGGCTCAACTGCCAACTTTTGCCGATAGCACTTGGAACGACTTAATTGATGCCTCAAATACAGCTTCAGAAGGTTCAACTGTTAGTATTCTTAATGATATTACGGCTGACGGTACATCTGCAGGCTTTTTACAAAAACAATTAACAGTTGATTTTAATGGATACGTCATTAATGGTGCTAGATATTCTGACGACTCACCGTTAGTTTTTTCAGCTTCAGGCTCTTCTGAGACAAGACTTCAAATCATGAATGCTACGTTTCAAGGTTTTGATACAGAAACTGGTATTGTAAAAGGTACAAATCCTTTGATAGAACTTACTGATGTTTCGTTCTTGAATAATAAAGGTGTCGCTATTAATAACGAAGGATATAATAAATTAATTATTAATGCAGAAAATAGTGATGTTGCTTTTAAAAATAACACTGATTACGGTATCAAATCTAATAGCAGTATTTATTTGAATGCTAATGATGGCAAAACTATTACACTTGATGATGCTATAAAAATTGATAATAATTTTGACGGCAATTTGATTATCAATAACACTTTAAAAGCTAATAAAGACTTAAACGGTACTGTTATTTTGAATAAAAATGTAGATTTTGCAAGTTCAAATGGAATGATTTATTTGGGCGCAAAATCAGCTTATAAAAATGGTACTTTGAAACTTGGCGTAATTCCAGCAAATTCAAATGATTTCAGATTATCTGTTGGTGGTGAAGCAACATTAGATTTGCAAAACGATAATGTTGATAACCTTACTATGAGTAAATTTTCAGGTGCAGACGATGCACCGTTGCATTTGAAATTGGATTATGATGCTAGCACTGGTAAAATGGACTTGATTGTTGTTGGTGATGATGCTGTTGGAGCAAGCACTCCTAGCATAATTGTTGATGCAATCAATATTCTTGTTGATGGTGATGCAACAGAAACAAAATATTTAGACGGTTTGGGCAAAACTGTAATTGAGGTTTCTAAAGACACTGTTACTGCTATAAGTGGTGATAAAACTTATATCTTTAATCCTATTGCGAACGAAATAGGTGCATATACTGTTTCAAAAGCTAGTAATATTAAAGATTCTTCTCTGTTACAAGATTTTATTAAGGATTCAAAAATAGCACAAGTTGCCCTTTCAGAGGATATTACTTTGAAAGCTGATTTAGGCGAACTTGCAGGTGATGACAGAAATGCGACAATCTACGGTAACGGTTTTACTATCAATGGAAATAAACATGATGGTGTTACTGTAAAATCTGGTCAAACATTGGGCTTTAATAAAATTACTTTAGCGGATTTTACTAACTCTTATATTGTTGATAATGCTGGAACAGTAGAAATGTTTTCAACAATTTTGAACAACGCAAATGCTAAAAATTCAGGAACGCTTAATTTGATTTCTTCTACAATTAATGGCTCAACAATTGATAATTCTGGAACCCTTAATTTAACATCTTCTACAATAAAAGATACAACAATTGATGATGCTGACAAAGGAATCTTGAATATAGACTCTTCTATTTTAGATAATACAAAAATTATTCATAGCGGCACTAGTAATAAAGATATATTTATATTTTTAACTGGTGAAAATACCTTTAAAAATAAGACTAAAATTGATGATTCTGTTTCAAGCACTGGCGGGATTTTCATAAAATCTGGAACAACAACTATAGAAAATGGTTCTACTATTAATACTAAAATGGTGAGACTTGGAAAAGCGTCTGACTCTGCTCCTTCTGCAACTTTGAATAATTCTGGCAATATTGAAGTTGGTTTTCTTGATTTAAATAATGCGAATTTGCATAACACTAAAGATGGTGTAATTACAATTTCTGGTACTATGCAAGATAATAATTCTTATATTGCAAATGTAATAAACGATGGAAAAATGTATTCAACTCCAAACTATAATGTTGGTACAAAATCAACATTTAAAAACAATGCTGATGCGATTCTTAAAGTGATTGAGAACAATGGTGATAGGGGGTTACTTACTAACTCCGGTAAATTGATAAATGAAGGAAGTATTGATGCTGATGTGCAAAACTTTTGGTCAGATGGTTGGAGTGCATCTTATTATGGTGAATTGACATCAAATATTGATGATATTTCGGGTTCAATTTATCAAGTTGGTAATGATAATGATGCTTCAATTTTTAATATTACAGGTGGTACAATTTCAAGTACTGATAAAATAAGAAATTATGATGCTCAAAATGGCGGTATTGTAAATATCATCGGTACTGTTACATCTAACTCTATTCTAGATAAATACAATGGCAAAACTTATGTTAAAAATGGTGGCGAATTAATTGTCGGTACTGATGTTACTACAAATAATAAAATTTTCAGCAATAGCAGTAGTGATATTATTTTTGAGGACGGTTCTACATTAAATTTATTAGAGAACACTTATACAGGAAGTGCAACTAATGAAAATATTCTTTTAGGTGAAAATAGTACCTTAAATTTGAAATTGTCGGAAGACTTATCGTTGACATTTAGTGATTCTTCAAAAATAAAAGGTAATATTAGCCTTAAAGAATTGGGTATAAGTCGAGCTTCTAATGACAACATTACACCTATTGGAAATACAGATTTAAGAGATAGAACTTCTTTGCATAAAGATTTTAAATTAGCAAAAACAGGAAGTGCAACTACAGCTAACGTAAATTATGTTAATTACAATAAATATAATGGTAAACTTAACTATGGAAACAAAAAACTGCAAACGGCACTAGATGAAGTTAATTTCGATGCTATGAGTGTTTATAAAGGAAGTGATTATTTCTACGAACTGAATGGCGAAGAATCAGCCACAGGTGGATTTTCAAGTGGTCGTTTTATTGTAAATGGTAGCAATAATGGCATAATAAACAATACCTCAATAGAGATTAATGAAACAGGTACTCTTGTTTTAACTAATGCAACCTTAAAAGACACTAAACTTTCACCAAGTGGTAACGGTCAACTTGTTATTCGTAATAGTTCTGGAAATACAATAAATCTTGAAAACACTACTATCAACAATCGTTCTAACAATGGTGGCGTTACTTTTGAAGGCGATAGCGATATAGTTTTTAACGGTGAATATACAGGAGTTTCTCCAAGTGGAACGGTTGCTCTTGATTTAGGTTCTGCTACTTTAACAAGAAAAGGTAACGACTCTCACGCATTGTGGCTATTAAATAGCGGTACATTAAAATATGAAAACGATTCATATTTAGCAAATGGCGGAATGAATGCAATCACTTTCAATGGTGGTAATTTAGACCTTAGAAACGGTGTTGCGAGCAATATTCCATTGTATGGTTTGGTTCTAAATTCTGATTCTAATATCTTTGTAGATGTTGATTTAGCAAATCGAACAATGGATAATTTGTCAGCTACTAATTCGTCATACACAGGTGGTAAACTTAACGTTGCCGGCATGACACTTTTATCTGATGCAATAAATGATTTTACTTCAATCAATTTCACAAATGATGATAAGTTAAAATCAAACGTTGCATACACAGGTACTTCAACAGTTGCATATTCACCAATTTACAAATACAACGTTGCTTACAATGAAAACAATGGTAACTTTGAATTCAAAAGAGGCAACGGCGGAGGCGGTGGCGGAAACGCTAGTGATGCTTTCAACCCTGCAGTACTAGCAGGTGCAGTTGGTGCTCAAATCGGTTCATACCTAACTCAATTAAATACTTATGAACAAGCTTTCGCAAATCAAGATATGTTGATGTCTATGACAAGAAACGAAAGAACAGCAATGCAATTTGCTAATAGATACGCATCAACACAAGGTACTGGTGAAGGCGGAGTTATAACTTTTGACCCTAACCAACAAATCCCAGAACAAAACAGAGGTGCTTGGTTTAGACCTTATGCGACTTTTGAAGGTGTAAGCTTGAACAATGGTCCAAGTGTTAGAAACATTGGCTACGGTTCATTATTTGGTGGAGACACGGGTCTTCTTGAATTAAGAAATGGTTGGAATGCCGTATATTCTGCTTATGCAGGTTATAATGGTTCAAATCAAAACTACAATGGTGTAAGCATTAACCAAAATGGCGGTACTCTTGGTGTTAGCGGAATTTGGTACAAAGGAAACTTCTTTACAGGTTTAACTGCAAACGTTGGTGCTAACGTCGGTGAAGCTCATACAATGTACGGAAGTGAAGATTTCACAATGCTTGCAACTGGTATTGCTTCAAAAACAGGTTACAACTTTGAACTTGCAGACGGCAAATTTATTATTCAACCAAACTATTTAATGTCTTATACTTTCGTAAATACATTTGATTATAGAAATGCTGCTGGTGTTAACATAAATTCAGATCCATTACATGCAATTCAAATTGCACCTGGGTTAAAATTTATCGGCAACTTGAAAAACGGTTGGCAACCTTATGTAGGTTTGCAAATGGTTTGGAATATTATGGACAAAACAAGATTTCAAGCTAATAACGTAAGCTTACCAGATATGAGCATTGATCCATATTTCCAATACGGTTTAGGTTTACAAAAACGTATTGGCGATAGATTTACTGGTTTTGGTCAAGCTATGATTAGAAACGGCGGAAGAAATGGTATTTCTTTAACATTTGGTTTCCGTTGGGCTTTAGGCAAAAAATCTTAACATGTTTTGAAATTTATGTTATTATTACATTAGGAGGTATGCTGTGAGTTATTGGACAGATCTAAGTATTGAATATGCAAATCAACGCAATTATTTAGATGAACTATTTAGAGTATATCCTACAATTCCAGATGGAATAAGATGCATTGATGAAGATTGTTGGAATGCCGTCGAAAATAACTTTCAACGAAGAGATAATGTTGAGCTTATAAAATCTCTTTTGAAATGTGAACTGTTTCCAATAAAAGATTCCTACGTTGCGTACTTAAAAAGAGATAAAACTGCAATTGAAAGAAATCCACAAACAATAAACAGATTGGCTGGAAGACTTTATGAAATGGGCTTAGATGAAATATATAAGAAATGTACTGAACCTAAAGAAACAAATAGACAAATTGGACCTTTATTTAAACATTGGATAAAGTCTGGGGCTTTAGGTATAGTTCCCGTTGATTTAGAAACTTTTGTAGCAAATTCAGAAAATGCAATTTTATTAGCCTCAGATACTGTAATGGCTAATTGGTGTGCAGCGAATTTAAATTATACCAGAGATAAAGGTCTTGATTTTGTTGCTCGTTTTAATGGAAAGTATGTAATTGGAGAAGCAAAATTTTTAACTGATTTTGGAGGACATCAAAATGCACAGTTTGATGATGCAATTTCAACATTAGAAACTCCAAATGTTAATGCTACAAAAATTGCAATTTTAGACGGTGTTGTCTACATTGAAGGTTCAAATAAAATGCATACTCAATTGTTAGAAAAAGCAGAAGAATATAATATTTTAAGTGCTTTACTGTTGCGAGAGTTTTTATATAGTTTGTAGGTAAAGATGTTTTTAGATTACAAAAATAAAAAAACTGAAAATGAAATAATAGAAAATGTAGAAATTGTAGACTTTGATAAAAGTCTTAAATTTGGTGAAAATTATCTTATTAAAGGTGATAATTTACCTATTCTTAAAACTTTAGTAAAAAAATATAAAATAAAAGTTGATTTGATATATATAGATCCTCCTTTTTCGACAAATAATGTTTTTAAAATTGGTGATAAAAGAGCAAATACTATAAGTTCTAAAACAGATGATAAAATTGCATATAGTGATAATTTAAAAGGTCCAGAATTCTTAGAATTCTTAAGAGAACGTTTAATTTTTGCAAGAGAAATACTTTCGGAAAAAGGTTCTATTTATTTGCATATAGATTATAAAATAGGTCATTATGTAAAAATTCTGATGGATGAAATTTTTGGTATCGAAAATTTTAGAAATGACATAACTAGAATAAAATGTAATCCTAAAAATTTTGCAAGAAATGCATATGGGAATATTAAAGATTTAATTTTATTTTATTCAAAATCAAAAACTCCAATATGGAATAATCCAATGGTTCCGTATTCAATAGATGACATAGAAAAATTATTTTCAAAGGTTGATAAAAATGGAAGACACTATACAACTATACCTTTGCATGCTCCTGGAGAAACAAAGAATGGTGAAACTTCAAGAGAGTTTAAAGGTATAAAACCTCCAATTGGACGTCATTGGCGTTGCTCACCTTCTGAACTTGAAGAATTAGATAAAGTTGGTTTAATAGAGTGGTCAAAAAATGGTGTTCCTAGAAAAATAATATATGCAGATGAAAAAGATGGAAAAAAAATGCAAGATATTTGGGAATATAAAGATCCTCAATACCCAGTTTATCCTACTGAAAAAAATATTGATTTATTGAAAAGTATTATTAGCGCTTCTTCAAATGAAGAAAGTTATGTTCTTGACTTTTTTTGTGGCTCGGGAACTACTTTACTTGCGGCTAACCAATTAAATAGAAAATGGATAGGTATTGATTCTTCTGATTCGGCAATACAGGTTTCACAAAAAAAATTGCTAAATGATTCAAATGTTTTTACTAGTAAATTTATTGTTTTAAATATAAAAAATAAAAATATTTCTGTAATATGATTATTAAGTTTAAAATAATTTTTTTAGGTAAATAAAATATGCAGTAAAAAGAAAAAATACTACAAGGTTTATTATTTTTACCTACAAGGTCCAAATACTTAAAAATGAATGTTTAAAGTGTAAAAATCTTTGTCGGAAACACTTGCAAAGCTATTAAAACAATTGAATAAATTTGAGTTATAATTCTCTTTGAAAGTTGGTGGATTATGCAAAAGAAAATTTTTATTTTTGATATGGACGGAACATTATTGAATACTCTTGAAGATTTAATGATTTCGACGAATTATGCCCTTTCTCAATTCGATTATCCAACTCATACAATCGAAGAAATTAGATTTTTCGTTGGTAATGGTGTTGCAAAACTTATAGAACGTGCAATTCCAGACGGATTGAATAATCCTAATTATGAAAAATGCTTAGAAATTTTCAAAAAACATTATGCAAAAAATATGTATAACCACACTTCTGCATACGTTGGTATACCAGAGTTATTAAAAATTTTAAAAGATAAAGGTATTAAAACAGCTGTTGTATCAAACAAATTCGACCTTGCTGTAAAAGAACTTTCAAACAAATATTTTGGTGATTTGATTGATATTGCAATCGGCGAAAATGAACAATCTGGAATTAAGAAAAAACCCGCTCCAGATACAGTTTTTGAGGTTTTGAATTTGATGAATTTAAAATCAGAAGATGCAATATATATTGGCGATTCAGACGTCGATATTATGACCGCTAAAAATTCTAATATGCCTTGCATTAGTGTAACTTGGGGATTTAGAGATAGAGAATTTTTAATCAAAAACGATGCAACAATAATCGTCGATAAACCAGAAGAAATTTTGAAGTATGTTTAAGACTTGAAAAAGTTTGGAAATACGATATAATAAAAATATAGCAAGTGGCAATTAGTTTTAACTAACTTTTTTCACCACATTGTTTTATTAGATGAATAAAACTAGTGTTATGACTGCAATTATCAACGCTAGTTTTTTCTTATCTCAATTTAATCACTGCGCTGTGGCGATTGGTTGTTTTGTTTTCTTTTCTATATGAAAAAAATTTATCGTTGTTTCTGACTGTGCAGTATGGGCAGATATCTACATCAAAAACACCGATTTCGTTTAGTTGTTCCTTGTTTAAACCTTTTAAATCAACTCGATTGTCTTTGAAATATGGTGTTTCAACTTTATTTATGCTTGCTCTTAGTCTTTTTATTGCATCTGGATATGTTTCAAATTCATCAAAACTTATGCAAGGTCCAATTGCTGCAACTATGTTTTTTGGCATTGTGCCGAATTCTTTTTGCATTCTAAGAACTGTTTTTTGTGCAATTCTTTCGGCTGTTCCTCTCCAACCAGCATGAGCAATTGCTCCAATATTATTTTTGTAATCATAAATGATAACAGGTGTGCAATCTGCAAAATTCAAATATATTGCCATATCTTTTTCTGTCAAAATCAAGGCATCTGTGTTGTCATAGTTATATTTGTTCTTTTCTACAATTCTTACGTTGTCGCTGTGAGTTTGTGTTGGGTGAATTAAGTTTTTAGGTTCAATGTTTAAGTATTCAGAAACAAGTTCAACATTATCTTTTACAATCAAATCTCTAGATGTGAAAAAATGCTCTGTTTCAATCATATCAGAGCAGTAAACGTCTTTTCCTTCAATTTGTTTTTTATAAAACATTATTCATTTTCCTCTGTTTCTTCAATAGAATAAATAAATCTGTCAGATAATGAAACGTCTGTCATGTCAACAATTTTGAACTTCAAGTACATAAAGTTGCCTTCTTTAATTACGATTGCATCACCTTTTTCAACTAAAGATACCGGAGTTGCATCGTAAGCTGCCATTGCACCTGATTTAAAACGGTTTCCTTCTTCATTTTTTACCGCACCTTCAACCGTTTTGTATCCGATAGAAATACCTTTCACAAAACAGTTTCCAACTGATAATGCAACATTTTTTGTTGTTTCAAGTTTATCAAATTCTGTTGTATATTTTATGTATAAATCTTTGATTGGGTGTGTTTCGTTATCATACGTGTAAGATATGATTTTCATTACTAAAACAGCATTTCTTTTTAAACGTTGTGGGTCTTTAATTTTATAAGGTTTTGCTTTGAAAACAGTGTTTGCCATAAATGATATGCCGTCAACGTCGACTTCTTCAAGTGTTTCAAAGTAAAAAGTTTTAGACGGATTTGATGTGTCAAAATCTGATAAGGCTTTTACACCGTAGATTTTGGCATATGTTGGTTGGATTGAGAAAAATAAAATTGTAAATACTAATAATAATTTTGCAATGTTTTTCATAAATTCACCTCTTTATAAGATTATAGCATATATTTTATGATATATTTAATAGTATGAAAGTTTCATTAAAAGATATATACAAAGAATTTTTCTGGCTGGGTGTTCAATTGTTGGGCGGTGGCTACGTTATTGTTCCGCTAATTCAGCAGAGCATAATTGATAAACATAATTGGATAACAAATGAAGAATTGACTAATTTTTATGCATTGGGTCAAAGTATTCCGGGGATTATTGCGGCAAATGTTTCAGCTTTTGTTGGATATAAATTGAGAAACAAAAGGGGCGCAGCGATTGCTTTACTTGGAATTATAACTTCCCCAATTATTGCAATTCTTTTGGTCGCAACAATTATTGATTTCTTGCTAAGAATATCTTTTATTCAAAGTATATTTTGGGGTGTTGGAATTGCAGTAATCATACTTGTTTACTTAACTATTAAAGAAATGTGGAAAAATAGTTTGACAGATTTTGTAACTTGGGTGATTTTTTTAGGTTGTTTTAGCGCATCATTTTTCTTTAAGATTTCACCTGTACTTGCAATTATAGGTTCTGTTATTGTGGGTGTGAGTTATAAAGTTATTCAGAAAGGTCGTGCAAAATGATGACCTTAGTTCACTTGATAATAGAATTTTTTAAAATAGGTGTATTCTCTGTTGGTGGCGGATATGCGACAATTCCATTTTTATATCAGTTGGTGCATGAATATGGTTGGTATTCGACAGATGAATTAACAAATATGATTGCGATATCAATGCTTACCCCTGGCCCTGTTGGGGCTAATATGGCTACTTTTGCAGGGTTTCAAACAATGGGAATTTTGGGTGGTGTTGTTGCGACATTGGCATTGATTTTTCCTTCGTTTATGTTTGTTTGTGCAATTTCAAAAGTGCTTAAAACCTTTAGGGATAACTTTTGGGTTAAATCTGTTTTGTATGCACTAAAACCAGCTGGTTGCGGTTTGCTTTTTGCAGTAGGTGTTGGATTTTTTAAAGATAACGTAACAAATCTACCAGCATTTTTGTTGTTTTTGTTTTTGTTCTTACTTTCTTTCAAATTCAAGAAAAACGCACTTTACTACATTTTGTTTGGCGCAATAGTTGGAATAGTTCTTCAATTTTGCGGAGTTAAATTAGTTTAAAATTAACGGGGCTGGCACGTTGCGCCAGCCCCATTAAAAATATAGAGGCGAGGGCTTTGCCCTCGCCTCTCTTTTTATTAATCTTCAAAAAAATGAAAATCTTTAGGCATTTTAGTTTCAACCAATTTTATTAATTTTGAAAGTGGAATATCATAGGCTTCGGCAAGTTTCCAAAGTGTAACTACCTTTACTTCTATTAAACCATTCTCAATACGGCTTGTATTTCCAACATCAAGCCCATATTCATGTGCGACATTATTGATAGAACGATTGGGAACTTTTTCCCTAAGTTCTTTTAATACTTTGCCTATAACTTTTGATAATTGTATTGTTTTTTCATTTTTCTGTTGCATTTATACATTATATGTAGTATTATAATTTTACTTAATGTATAAATACATTAGAGGGTAGACTATGAAATTAACTATTAAGCAAAAGATTCATAATATAATAATTAAGTTTATTGCTAACATTTTTATTGATAAAGACGTTAAACGTAAATTCAGAAGTATTTTTACAATTGATAAAATAAGCGAAGAAGATGTTCAACAATACAGATACGAAAATAATCGATTAGCATTTAGAATAGGGGAACATTCTTATATTGGAAATAATGTTCTTATTTGGAATAAAAAAGAAACAACTATTGGAAAATATTGTTCAATCGCAAGCGATGTTGCAATTGGTGCACATAAACACCCTATTCATACTTTAAGTTCTAGTCCATTTGTATATATAAAAAATTGTGAATATATAGGCAAAAATATTAATCCACAAAATCCATTAACGCATTTAAGTGATATTGCTGAAAAAAAGGTTTCTATTGGAAATGATGTTTGGATAGGTATAAAAGCAACAATCATGCCAGATATTAAAGTTGGTGATGGCGCAGTAATTGGAGCAAATGCTGTTGTAACAAAAGATGTTCCTCCTTATGCTGTTGTAGTAGGGGTTCCAGCAAGAGTTATTAAATATCGATTTGATGATGATATAATAAAAGATTTGCTTGAATTAAAATGGTGGAATTATCCAGAAAGTTTTATAAAAACATTGCCTTTTGAAGATATAAGAGAATGTATTCGACTTTTGAAAGAAAATATTAATTTAAGAGCAGCAGAATAAAAAAGAGAGGCGAGGGCTTTGCCCTCGCCTCTCTTTTAAAAACATTTACCCCACTAATCAATACTTACAATAGGATAGATTGATTTTAGGTATTCAACGGAATCTATTTCAACTTCTGAATATAGTGCACCTTCTTTAAGTCCAGCTTCTGCAAGGACTTCGGCAGTTGGTGAAATTATCATAGATTTTCCAATTGCTCTCCAAGATTTACCACATTCTTTAGTTTGGTTACTTACAACTAGGTAAACCATATTGTCAAAGGCTCTAGTTCTGCACATTGCGGTGAACATATCTTGCGCATATGCTAACAACTTTTCGTCGTCATAAATTTCTCTTTGAACAAGCCAAGCTGTTGGCATAACTATTATTTGCGCACCTTTTCTAACAATTTCTCTAATAAATGTTGGATATCTCATATCAAAACAAATTGTCATACCGACTTTTGCAAAATCAAAGTTTGCAATTTTGATATCTTTGCCAGCTTCAATTCGTTCTCCTTCTGAACCGCCCATATAGTTGAATAAATGAACTTTATCGTAAGTCTCAATAACTTCGCCTTGTCTGTTTATGGCAAAGGTTGTGTTGTATAATCTTTCATTGATTTCTCTTACAACAGAACCTGCTATGATGTTTGTATTGTATTTTTTAGCCAATTCTTGGATAAATTTTATTGTTTCGCCACCGTCTTCGGTTTCGGAATTATTAACGTAATCGATATTTGTCGCAAAAAATTCTGGCATAACAACAAGGTCAAGTTTTTTGTCAGCATTTTTCTTTATATAATATTCGATTTTACCTAAATTTGCTTCTATTGAACCCATAAGAGAGTTAATTTGTATATTTAAAATTCCTGCCATAAAAAATCTCCTTTTAAGTTGATTTTATCATGGATTGAGAGAAATGATATTGTAACAATTTCTACACAATTTAGATGAAATAAGGTGAAAAAGGGCAAGAAAATTCATGTTTAACCGTTATAATACATGTATACAAGTGTTAGTAGATTAGGTTATGACAAACGGAAACGAATTCAAACTAGGTAGCAATAAAGCTAATAGCATAGATTTAAACAAACTTAAATCGGGTGCTAAACGTGCTGATTTTGAAGCAGATGCAAAGATGCTTCAAGTTTTTGATGCTGTCGATTCTAATGGTAATCAAACATTAGATATGAATGAAGTTACTGTATTTACTGACAAAATGAGAGAGTCAGCAGGGGACGATAATGTATTAAGCCAAAAAGAGGCTAAACAAGTATTCAAAGAACAACAAGAACGTGAACAAGCTGCAAATGCTAATTCTAAAAAATATGATATCAAAGCAAAAGACTTGTTCGGTTTTGTTAATAAGTTTTTAGATGTTTCAGAAAAGAGCAAAGTTAAATCATCAGTTGTTGATGAAAACGGTACACAAACTCTTACTTTTGAAAACGGCGCACAAGAAATCATTAACAAAGACGGTTCAAAGATTTTAGTTAATGTTATTGACGGCAGAAAAGTTACAAAGAATGTTGATAAAGATGGCAATGTAGTTTCTGACGAAATTTTGAATGAAGAAACTGGCGATGTTGAAACTTTAACTTACGATAAACAAGGAAAAGTTAAAGATCATATTGCTAAAAATGGTAATGTTACAACTTATTTAGGTGTAAAAGAAGGTTTTGCACAAGACAAACCTGTTAAACAAGTTATCAATGCTGGTACATCAGAACAAGAAACAATTGAGTATGATTATTCTGGCGAAAATTCTTATACAAGTACAGCAGTAAGAGGTGATGTTAAAAACGTTACTGTTGTAGAAAACGGTGAAACACAAACTTCTGTTGCTACACAATATAAGAACGGTAAAAAAGTTCAAACAATGAGTTTGACAAAAGACGGTGTTAAAACTCATGCGATGTATGATGAAAACGAAAAAGTTCGTTATGAATCAGTTACAGATGCTAAAGGTAAAACTACAGAAAAGACTTTTAACGAAAACGGTAGAGGTCTTCAAGCTGTAATTACAAATCCTGACGGCAAAGTTCAAGTTGCAA
>CAVCIU010000007.1:0-48202 GCA_963602355.1 Methanobacteriaceae archaeon | reverse complement strand
TGATAAAACAAACAAATTAAAATATCCATTCTTTGATAAATTTTGCAACATTATCGAAACCAACAAGAGTACCTAAGTCTTTTGGTTGCAATTTTTTGCTATAAATAAGAATTGGAACATATTCACGAGTATGGTCTGTACCAGGAACAGTTGGATCACAACCGTGGTCAGCAGTAATGATTAAGTAATCATCTTCACCCATAGCTTCAATGAATTTTGGTACATAGGTATCAATTTCTTCAATAGCTTTACCATAACCAGCTGCATCATTTCTGTGCCCAAATAACATATCTGTGTCAACTAAGTTTGTGAAGATAAATGATTTATCAGCATTTGGAACTGCTTTGTATTCAATTGATTTTAAGTCTAATGTATTATTAATTGCTTTTAATGTTAATTCAAGACCTTCTTTGTTTGAACCAGTGTGAATAGCATGAGTTACACCTTGTTTGCAGAAGATATCTTCAATTTTACCGATAGCAATAACTGTACCGTTGTTAGCTTCAACATCAGTTAAGATTGTATCTTGATCTGGAGCTAAAACGTAATCACGTCTGTCTTTACCGATACGAGTAGGAACACCATCTACAACGTGATATGGTCTTGCGATTACACGAGAAACTGTAACGCCGATATCATCGAACATTTTTCTAGCAATTTGGCACCATTCGTACAATGTATCAAGTGGAATTAAGTCTGTATCAACAGCAATTTGGAATACACTGTCAGCACTTGTGTAAACGATTGGGAATTTAGTTTTTTGGTGTTCATCGTTGTAATCAACAATAACAGCTGTACCGCTTGCAGCTTTGTTAGCTAAAACACCACCGCAGTTTGTTCTTTTGATGAATTCGTCAATAATTTCTTGAGGGAAACCAGTATTTGTAAATGTTTTAAAAGCTTCTTTTAAAACGATACCAGCCATTTCCCAGTGTCCAGTTGTTGTATCTTTACCGTTTGATTTTTCTTTCATTGTACCGTATTGACCGATTGGGTTTGAAACTTTTTCGATACCTTGAAAATCTTGAATGTTACCTAAACCTAATTTAGCTAAGTTTGGTACATTTAAACCGTTATTAAATTTACATACATTTTTTAAAGTATTGCATTCAGGAATATCGCCAAAATCTTTACAATCTGGCATTGCGCCGATACCCATTGAATCAATAACTACTACGATTGCTCTTTTCATAAGTTCACCTTTCTTTAAAAATAAACACTCTTTAAATTTATATTAGCATAAAAACATTTTTATGTTAGCATTAAATTATAGAGAGTTAGAAAAAGAGGTAAAACATGCAAGCACGTAGAGCAGCTAGAGAATTAGCACTTATATTATTTTCACAATTTGATAAAAAAATTACAGAATATACATCAACAGATATTGATGAAATGTTATTAAAATCAGTAAGAATTTTAACAAACAATTCATCAGAAAGTTTACAATTAACACTTGGTAAATTAATGGAAATGAAAGAATATGTTGACGAAGTTGAAACAGAACACCCAGAAAATTTATCAAGACCTATTGAAGTAAGCAACATTCCAGTACCATTAACATCAGATTTTTCTGGAAGAATTGAAGAAATGTTGAACATCGCAGAAAACGCATTGCTTGCATTAGAAATTGCTGAAATGGCAACTCTTGAATGCCAATCAGAAGTAAAAGAATATATTAAAAAGATTGCAGATAGATACAAAGTTTATAACGAAGAAATTGACGCTACAATTCAAGAATGTTCTAAAGGTTGGGATATTTCAAGAATGGTTAGAATTGACAAAGACATCTTGAGAATTGCAATCACAGAAATGGTTTACATCAAAGAAGCGCCAATGAAGGTAGTAATTGATGAAGCTGTTGAACTTGCTAAGAAATATTCAACAGAAGATTCACCATCATTCGTAAACGGTATTTTAGCAAAAGTAGTTAGAAAAGAAGAATTAAAATAAGATGTTCGGATTTTTTTCAAATAGCATAAAGACAATCAAAGAAGCCGTAACAAATACGACAAAGAACCTTGTAACAAATGTCGTTAATAACATTGCGGAAGAAGAAGAGTTTTCAGAATTTGTCTTAGACGATATGGAAGATTTATTAATCAGCGCTGATTTAGGTGTGAATTACGCAAGCGAATTGGTTGATAAATTGAGAAATCAAGACAAAATCAAACCTTCTGTTGTTAAACAATACTTGAAAGATGAATTCGAAAAAGTGTTGAACGAAGCTGGTTCAACTGAATTGAACTATAAAGACGGCGAACTAAACACCTACTTTATTTGCGGTGTTAACGGTGTTGGTAAGACTACATTGATTGGTAAACTTGCTTATAGCTTTAAACAACAAGGCAAAAAAGTTATGGTAGCTGCAGCAGATACATTTAGAGCAGCTGCAGAAGAACAACTTGATATTTGGTCAAAAAGAGCTGGTGCTGAAATCATTAGACGTGATAAGGCTGACCCCGCATCTGTTGTTTATGAAGCAATTCAAAAGGCTAAAAATGAAAATTTTGACGTGCTTTTAATTGATACAGCCGGAAGACTTCAAAACAAATTTAATTTAATGGAAGAATTGACTAAGATTAAGACAGTTCTTGATAAAAATGCACCTGAAACTTTGAGAGAAACAATTTTAGTACTTGATGCAAACACTGGTCAAAACGGTATTTCTCAAGCAAAAATCTTTACAGAAGCTGTAAATCTAACGTCTGTTGCTTTAACAAAGCTTGACGGTTCAGCTAAAGGTGCAATTATTCTATCTATCGCTAAGGACTTAAAATTACCAGTAAAATTGGTTGGTGTTGGCGAAAAAATGGAAGACTTGAAAGATTTTAATACAAAAGATTTTATAAATGCTTTATTTGAATAATGAAAACTTTAAAAGAAACTTTATCAAAAAATAAAAATAAAATTGAATTACTAGGAAATGACGGTTGCAAGAATATTCTTGTTATCGGAGTTTTTCATGGTGATGAACCTCAAGGTGAATACTTAATCAACGAGTATTTAAAGGAAAATGACAGTAACCTTTTGTTTATACCTTGCTTAAACCCTGACGGCAAAGACTTGAATACAAGACAGAATGCAAATAATGTTGATTTGAACAGAAATTTTCCGACAAATAATTGGATAAAATCAGATGACCCGCATTATTTTGGAGGAAACGAACCTGCAAGCGAAATTGAAACAAAATTTATGATTGAAATAATAAATGAATACAAGCCAAAAACAATATTAACAATACATTCACCGTATTGTGTAGTAAACTATGACGGAGAATGCAAACCTTTGGCTGATGAAATTTCAAAGATTATAAATTATCCAACAGACGATGATATCGGGTATCCAACACCTGGAAGTTTTGGCACATACTGTGGAAAAGAAAGAAATATTTCAACAATAACTCTAGAATTAAGTGAAGAAGTACCTGTTGAAACATTAAAAGAACCTATGTTTAAAATATTTAAACTTTTAGAAACGTTATAAAAATTGTGATACAATCAAGAAAAATATTAAAATAAGGAGATAAATTATGGCAGAAGCAAAAATTATAGCAACAGTACCTAGAAGTGCTACAGAACAATTACAAATTTCAATCAATGAATACAAAGGTAAAAGCTACCTTGATATGAGAATTTATTACACAACAGATGACGGCGCTAACTGGCTTCCAACTAAAAAAGGTGTAACTTGCTCTCCAGAAAACTTAGATTTATTAGCAGAAGCTATTGAAGAAGCTAAAAAAGAATTTATGACAGAGGAAGAATAGTTTGGATAATAAATACGCCCTAGTCCTTGTAAATATAAAAGGACTGGGTGTAAAAACCTTTTCTTACATAATACCTGACGATATGAAAGATATAATTCAAATCGGTCAGGCTGTTTTGGTGCCATTTGGACGTCAAGGGCTTATACAAGCCTTTGTTGTAGGATTTTCAAATTATTTACCAGAAGAAATCAAGGCTAAAAAGATTAATAAAATTATTGATACAACCCAATTGTTTAATCTAG
The DNA here is from genome assembly GCA_963602355.1 of Methanobacteriaceae archaeon. Lineage (GTDB taxonomy): Bacteria > Cyanobacteriota > Vampirovibrionia > Gastranaerophilales > Gastranaerophilaceae > UBA791. The sequence goes on along the minus strand of CAVCIU010000007.1, from coordinate 44,194 downwards.
AATACCTGAAATTGCTAGAATGGGTTGCAAACTACTATATGACAGACTTTGTAACTGTTTTAAATATGGCAATTCCGCTAAAACTTTTGGATAAAAACTCTAGAATAGAGGATTATATTGAATTTGTAAGTGATGAAAAAGCTACAAAGCGACAAAAAGAAATCCTTGAAACACTGAAAGAAAAAGGCAAAACAAGACTTATTGATTTTGAAAGAGAAGTTAAAACAACAAGAACAACAATAAAGAAATTGATTGATTTAGGTTGTATTAAATTAACTTCTGACGAAATCTACAGAAATCCTTTGCAAATTTTTGACCAAAAAGTTGAACCTCTTTATGAACTTTCAGGAGAACAAAAAGAAGTTTATGAAAAAATCAGAGATAAAATAAATTCTGATAATAAATTTCCGATACTTTTGCACGGTGTAACAGCCTCTGGGAAGACAGAAGTTTATTTTAAACTAATAAAAGATACTATCGACAAAGGCAAAAATGTTTTATTTTTAGCGCCTGAAATCGCTCTTGCATCACAACTTACAAAGAGATTGACTAAGAAATTTGGTATAAACGATGTTGCAATTTGGCACAGTTCAATTTCTGACGGCGAACGTTACGACGTATGGCAAAAGATTAATAGAAACGAAATAAAAATCCTTGCTGGTGCTCGTTCTGCCGTATTTGCACCACTTAAAAATATTGGATTAATTATTATTGATGAAGAACACGAAAGTGCTTATAAACAAAATAATCCAGCTCCTAGATATGATGCAAAAGTTATTGCCGAAAAGCTTGCAGAATTTCACAATTCACCGTTAATTTTGGGGTCTGCAACACCTGATATTGTTTCATATTATAAGGCAAAAAATTCTGGCACACTTTTTGAATTAATGCACAGATTTAACAATGTTCCAATGGCTAAAACCTCTATTATCAATATGCAAGAACATAAACGTTCAGCATATAAAGGAACGATTTCAAAGATTTTAGAAGTTGAAATAAAAGAAACCTTAGAAAAAAATCAGCAAGTCATAATTTTGGTAAATCGTCGTGGATTTTCGACATTTACGCAATGCCAAAGTTGCGGGACTGTTTTAGAATGTCCAAACTGTGCAATTCCAATGGTTTGGCACACAGATGAACAAGTTTTCAAATGCCACTATTGCGGACAAACGATGAGTTTTCCTGACGAATGTCCAGAATGTGGCTCAAATGCCTTACACAACACAGGCTTAGGTATTCAGAAAGTCGAAATCTTAATCAGAGAAATGTTCCCTGATGCAAATATTGCACGACTTGATAGTGATGTCTTAGTTCGAAAAAATGAGCACATAAGACTTTTAGAAAAATTCCAAAACAAAGAAATCGATATTTTAATTGGTACACAAATGGTTGCAAAAGGACTTGATAACCCTAATGTAACACTTGTTGGTGTAATTTCAGCTGACGCAAGCTTCAACCTTCCTGATTTTAGAGCCCCAGAAAGAGGTTTTCAACTTCTTACGCAAGTTGCAGGACGTGTTGGACGTGGAGAATTTACAGGAAAAGTTCTTTTCCAAACATACAATCCAGAATTTTATGCGCTAGAAAGTGCTAAAGAACAAGATTATAGCGATTTTTACAAAACAGAAATCACAGCACGTGAAGATTTTGATTACCCACCATTCAGTAAAATAATCCGATTAATTCTAAGCGCTGATAATCAATTCAGAACAGAAAAATCCGCAATGGAAATAGCTTTGAGATTAAGAACACTTGTTGATAAATTCGGTATCAAAGAAAAGCTTGAAGTTTTAGGACCTACAGAATGCGTAATTGGAAGAATTAACGGAAAGTACAGATATCAAATACTTATAAAAAATAAGCTTGAGGCAAAAGGTCATTCCTTCGTTTCAAAATTTCTGTCTCAAATGACAATACCAAAAGATATAAAATTGGCAGTTGACGTTGACCCACTGGACATTCTCTAATCGGTTTTACCACGACCTCTAATTGAAACTGTTGCCTTCATAGCTCTGTAATCACAAGTCGTATTTGCTGGACACTCAACGGCATTTGTCGGACAATAATCTCTGATTGGTATAAAATTATTACTGAAATAAGAGAAGGTGTTGCTACCTGTGAATTTTTGGTTACACATTGCTCTTGATAAAGCTACACCAGAAGAAACAATTGAGCGAACTCCAGCATTCGTAGTGCTGAACAAATTAGCTAACAAAAAATCACCCGTACGCATTTTTGGAGAAACCGGCAAAACTTCACCATTCAAAAGAACATAAAATTCTAAAACATCGTCATTTAAAGTATTTGTACCAACTCTTGGACCATCTGAATCAACAAATACAATATAATAACTACCAGCTAAAAATCTAGTAAAAGCTTCATTTACAAAAGATTCACTTTTTGCTGAACATAATTGGTTAATTTTCAAACTTTTAAACAAAACATGAAAATATTCAAAAATAGGAGTCGCCTCATATTTATGAGTAGTTTGTCCTAAATTAGAACATGAAGGACATTCTGCGATATTTCTAAAATAAGTATTAATATTTCCACTAAAATTTGTTGAATACGGTGCAACAGGCGCAGCTTTAGCCTCAATTGGAGTGCATAAAGCACCAATTTCTGTTTCCCTATTACAAGAAGCATCACCAGTAACAGATGATGGCAAACCGTTTAAACATTTCAAATCATTTCTAAATGCATCTGTAACAATAGAGGTAGTCGCTAATTCTCGCATTCCAAAAGAATAAGCACGTGGCGAAATAAATAAAGTCATACCATTTGACAAATACATTGTAGGAGTCGTTCTATCTTCGTCAAAATGACCAACGTCAGTACAATTATTACATTCAAATGTAGGGCCAGCTTCACTATCCAAAACGTTAAAATGTTCAATCAATCTGTCGTAAAAACCTCCATTAATGTGGGTTGCTGGTTGACCATTAACGTCTAAAATATCTGGTAAGTATGAACCTCTTTCCGTTGTTTTATAAACAGGTGAAATCATTTTATAAGTGTATTGATCTTCAACTAGAACACCTTCGCTTACAACTGCACTAGCAATTTTAGTTAAGTTATTCCACGCAGAGTAGGCTTGAACTCTTTTTGCATAATTAAACTTACTTTGAGTAATATTTTTTGAAGCTAAAACAACCAAGCTCATAATAACCAAAGCCATTACAACTTCAGCTTGAGATATAGCTTTTAATTTTTGCCAATTTATTTTCATAAGTTATTTGATAAGCTCCAAAACTTCATCATAAGTATTTACAAGTATTATACCACTATTTGGAGATAAATTATCTTTTGTAATATTTAGAACAGTTTTATTTTCCTTAACAGCAAAAACTTTGATATTGTTTTTCAAAGCTTCCATAACTGGAATAGAACCTAAACAATTGTGAGGCATAACCAGATAATCCAAATTATCAAGAGTAATTTCATTATCATCAAAATCACTAATCAACGGAGCTTTTTGTAAACCTAATAAAATACATGGTAAAAAAGTTGGAGTAATATATTCACTTGAAGCTCTCATATCAACAATTTCAGGATAAATCTGATAATCGCAAAATGCTGGCGAATGAGCACAAGGAACTTTTAATTCTTTTGATATTGAGTGAGAAATAATAGCTTCAACTCCGCCAATTGGGTCAACTCCACCATTTTGTGCATAGTTTTCATCATTGCAGTCATCAAACAAACAACATACGGCTAAAGCTGTACAGCCCTTATTTAATAAGGTTTTACCTGCTTCAATTAACGTATCTTTATCATTAACTTTACCCATTGAAATCCCAAAATCATTCACAAAGAATTCAACACCAACCTCGTTTTTAGTGATTTCAATATGCGGAATATCAATGCCATAAACGGCTTTTACAGCATTTATTGTATTGATGTGAACATTTAAAACATCTTCTGGAATTGATTTATCAAAAATAACACCAATTTTATTATTTTTAGTTTCTTTTAAAGAAATTTCTTTTTTAAAAAAGCTATCGATTGAAAACCCTTCCACATACAACATCTTTGAAGTAATACCAGAAAAACAACCGGCATTAACAACATTAGGATTAACAATCAGTTTAGAAACTTCTGCAAATTTTCTAGCATAAGGACTTGCATCACCAGCAAATCCACCGATAGAAGCACCAACACCCGTTGGAACAATAAAAGCCCCTAATTTTTCACCATTTTTTAACATAAAAAAATTATAGCAAAAAAAAACGAGGCAAAGCCTCGTATTTTAAAATTTGTATGAAATAGAAGATAATTATAAAACTTTTTATAAAAACTAATTGTTGTATCCGTAAGTATGTGATTCTGCAATATTGTTTTGAACCATAGCTTGGAAGTTTTCAATATTAGTTTGTAACATTTGGTTTGTAGTTTGTTCACTATCATATTTTGATTGCCATACTTCTTCATCAGCAGCAACATCAGCTAATGCGTATTGGTAATCTCTAGTTTCTTCAGTAATTTCTAATTCAATTTCAGCAAGTGCTTTATCAATACTTGCAGATGAGAAATCATAACCTTTGCCATTAATTTCTGTCATAACTCTTTCAAGTTCTTTAGTATCATCTGGTTTAACAGCATTAATAGCAACTTTTGCAGATTGCAAATCAGCTAACTTATCAGCATGAGCTAATTCAACAGCAGAAGAGTCTTGAGTAGCACTTAAAACTTCATTTTGATAAGTCATTAACTTATAATCTGAATCATGCTTCATCATTTTATATGTTTGTAATAAACAAAATGCACCAGCGTATGCCATAAACACCTCTTCTATTTCTACACTTATATAAAAACAAATCAAATTGTCCGATTTCAGAACTTGTAATTTTTGTTACATTTGTTAACAAAACATACAAATACCCACGTTAACTATATAAATCCTTTTATGCTTATAATACAATTAATAATACAACATAGGAGTAACCTAATTATGAGAAAATTATTAATTATATTATTCAGTATGCTAGTATTTACACCGTTGGTTTTTGCCGATGAAACCTTTAAAACACACTTTGATTTAGCTGAACAATATTACAAACAAGCTAAATATACAAGTGCTATTAGTGAATACCAAAAAGCTTTAAGAATAAATAATTTAGATAACTCTGCAAGAATTGGTTTGATTAATTCACACCTTGATAGAGCTACATATTATGTTAATACATTAAAAGATTTTGAAAGAGCTGCAAACGATTATCGTTCAGCATTATTTTATTTAGAAGTTTATCCTACAGAAGAAACTATGCAAAATGCTGCACAAGTTACATCTAACGTAAAAAATAACTTGGAAAAATGTTTTACTGAAATTAAATTTGATAAATCATCTTACTCAAGATATAACAAGGCCGTAGAAATTAGAGGTTTAAACGACTATGCAGCGGCTGCATACGAGTTTTATAGAGCTACACTTACAGGTGATAGCAATATAGTTAAAAACGGTAATAAAAACATTGCAGACATCATTAAAAGTAGAACAGGCAATTTCAAAAGAGCAGGAGATTTTTATAGCAAAGCTCTTGTAGCAGCTCCTAATGATGCTTATTTACATGCCTGCTACGCACAAATGCTTATGAAAACAAACCAAGAAGAACTTGCTATTGATGAGTTTAATAAAGCTCTTGCGACTTCTCCAAATCCAAAAGGTATTTTACAAAGTTTAGAAAAGCTTTATGCTAATAAATTACAACAAAATCCTAATAGCATTAATACTGTTTTAAACCTTGCTAGTGTTCTTCACAAACAAGGTAAAGATAACGAAGCTATTACTTATTATAAAAAAGCTGAAACAATGAATGCTAATAATGAAATTGTTTTAATGAAGCTTGGTGAATACTACTTAGATACAAACAATAATTCAAAAGCTTTGGATTACTTTACACGTTCATTAAAGATTAATCCAAACAATTCTAATACAAATTGTCTTGTAGGCGATTTATATATAAAAACTAAAGAAAAAGAAAAAGCTATTGATTACTATAAAAAAGCTTTAGAAATCAATCCTAACAATACTGATGCACAAAGTGGATTAATTATAGCAGTTGCAGACGTTATGACTCCAGCTGAATTAATCAAATATCTTTCATTCGGTAAAGATACTCCTTCTACATCTGTTGTTAATAGCGTGTATGATTATGCTAAAGAATTACACTCTGCTAATAAGGCTAAAAATGCTATTCCTTATTATAAAGAAATTCTTAGATATAAAGATGTACCAGAGGTATATATAAATCTTGCACTAGCACAAGTTCAAGAAGACAAAGAACCTGATGCGATAAATACACTTGTTGCAGCAAGACAAAAATACCCAGGTAACCAACAAATTCAAAAAACATTAGATGATATTAGTAAAGACGTTAATAATCAAAAATATGCAAAAGCAAGTGAGTTGTTTAATAATAAAGAATATCAAAAAGCTTTAGATGTGTATAAAGAAATCAATCCAGATTCAGCAGAAAAAGCATTAGCAATTGCTGCATGTTATAAGAGCTTAAATAATATCGACCAAGCTCTTGTATACTACAAACAAGCTCTTGAATTTAGTCCAAATAATTCTGATATTGCATATTATATTGGTGTTCTTTATACAGAGCTTGAAAACTGGACATCAGCAAAGATTAGCTTGCAAAAGGCTTTAAAGATTAATCCTAATAATACAAAAGCTAAAGAATTATTAGCATCTGTTGTAGAACAAAATAATATCTTATTGATAAATTCTGTTATTGAAAAATACAACAAAGGTGATTATACAGAAGCTTTAAAATTAATAAGCCAAGTATTAACAGAAGATTCTAATAATGCTTATGCACATTATTATAGAGGTTTGATATATGATTCTCAACAGAAATATAACCAAGCTATTGAAGAATACAAGAAATCATATAAAAATAACCCAACTTTAGTTGTTGCAAACTACTTAATTGCAATTGTATATGATACTCAAGCTCAATATGCTAAAGCATTAGAATTCTATAAAAAATTCGTTAGCGAAAACAAAGAAGATGACGAATACAAAGCTTACGCAAATTCAAGAATACAAGATTTAAAAGGTTATGAAAAATAGAGTAAAAGAATTAATAAAAACAAAAGTATCCCTTGCTCCAATGGCGGGGATTACTGATTTTATGATGAGAGATTTAATCAGAAACTATACGACAGAGTCTCTTTTGACAACGGAAATGATTAGCTCTGAATTCTTGTATCAAGTAAAAGGTAATATTATTGAGAAGAAGAATGAAAAAAGCAGTCCAGTAAGTTACCAAATAAGCGGACACAAACCTCAAATGATGGCAGAAGCTGCGAAGTATTTAACACAGTTTGCAGATATGATTGATATTAATATGGGCTGCCCTGTAAATAAGGTTGTAAAGGGTCAAGACGGCTCAGCTCTAATGCGCAACCCTGAACTTGCAACAGAAATTGTAAAAGCCGTAAAAGAAGTAATTACAGTTCCTTTGAGTGTAAAATTTAGACTTGGTTATACCTTTGAAGAAATGAACTACGTTGAATACGGACAACAAATGCAAGAAGCCGGAGCTGATTTTATAACAATTCACGGCAGAACTCGCTCTCAAATGTATTCTGGCAAGGCTGATTGGGCAAAAATAAAAGTTTTGAAGGATAATGTCGATATTCCTGTATTTGCAAATGGTGATGTAGTCTCAATTGAAACAGCCGAAAAATGTATGAATGTTTCTGGCGCTGACGGAGTTGCAATAGGAAGAGGAGCACTAGGTGATTTGTCCCTTATTGCAAGAGTCGAACATTATTTTAAAACAGGGGAAAAGCTTCCACCTCCAACAATAGAAGAACGCATTGAACAAGCAAGAGCTCACTTGAATTACGAAATGGAAATGCGTGGAGAAAATGTCGGAATAAAATTTATGAGAAAATTTTATCCATATTATATAAGCAAAATTCATCAAGCTACAAAACTAAGAGCGAAACTTATGGTTAGCGAAGATATAAAAGAAATCTATAATATTTTAGATACGATAAAAGCAAAAAAAGAGCCAGTTTAAAACTGACTCTTTTTATTATATTTGTTTATATTTTAAACAACAATTTTTGACCATTCAACTGTATCTGCAATCTCTTTTTGAAGTCTATCGTCTTCTTTAGTTTCAGCAGGTTTTGCTTTTACATTGAATACTTTGTTATAAGATTCAGAACCTTTTGTTGCGATATCTTTAATTAATTTTGGTAAACTTAAAGGTAAAGTTTCTTCAATTGAATAATCCATCATCGGAGAAATTGTTCTTTTTGGAACAAAAGAATTTAAAGTTTTTTTAGTTGTGTTTTCAACATCAAAACCACCTTTTTTATTCTTTCTGATTTCAAGAGTATCGCCTTTTTGAACTTTATCTAAAGCATCTAAAGATGTTCTTAAATTTTTTAAATTATTCTTGCTAGAATTTTTAACATAATTTTGCATAAAGTCATTGTTTTTAACCTTAGCTGTAAAATTTGGTTGAGTTGCAGGTGAATTAATTCTCATCGTGTAACTTCCTTTCTTAAATCTAATCCTACCGATAAATGTATATAACAATTGTATCAAATACAATTAATATATAAAATACCCTTTATAATAGATTTTAAACTATCGTTACAAGCGAACAAAAAAGAACCAGCTTGCGCTGGTTCTTTTGTATAGTATGTGTAATAAGTTTTGTAATTATTAAGCTTGTTGAGCTTTTGCAGCTTTAGCTGCGTCTCTTTGATCTAGGTAGTTGCATAATTTTTTACCTAATTTGTTAGCAACTGGTGTAACACCTACTGGAACGAAGAATCTGTTGATTGATGAGCAAACAACTAAGTCAATTGCTTGTTTAGCACCGTCTTTTAACATATCAACTTTCTTAGCATCGTAACCTTTTTTAGCGATAGCTTCACCGAATTTACCACATAATTTACCTGAAGCTTTACCTAAAGCACCAACTACACCGTAGCTTAATGCTGTTGAAATACCGAATGTCATGAATTGGTTTAATGCTTGAGTAATTTTTTCGTTTTTAGTTTTCTTTTCATCTGTTAATGCTTTGTAAACATATAAACCACAAGTTACTGCAGATGATGCTGTTGATAAGTGAGTTGTGAATTTATCACTGCCAACTGTTTTTTCCATCATTTTACCGAAAGCATCAGTGTTACCTAATTTTGAAAAACCTTTAGCAACGCCGTCTGCCATTTTATCCATCATACCACCGTTGAAGTTTACGTTTGTTCTTGGAGCTGCTGTATTAATTGCTGAAATATTCATTATTTGTTACCTCCTTTGAAACCGTCTAAAACGGGACGATCAGATTGTGCTACTTGTGTTGGTTGAGCTTGAGCAGGAGCTTTAGCTTCTGCAGCTTTTTTCTTTTTACCAAACAAAGCATCTTGAACTACGTGAGATAACTTAGATGTTAACAATGCTCTTGGAACTGCTAAAATGATGTCAGGACCAAAACCTAAAACTTTTTTAACATTTTTTTCTAATGCTGGATTTTGTTGCATTTTATCATGTAATTTTGGTAAGTATTTTTGAGTATCACCCATTACCTTACCTAAACCTGCTGAGATTGGTTTCATAACTGTTGATGTGATAGCAAAACCAATTACACCTGATGCAATAGCATGAGCTGCTGCAATACCTTTATTTTTTTGTTCTTGTTCATCTTTTGCAGGAAGAGCCATAATTGCTGCTGGTCTTAAAACACCTGCCATAATTAATGATGATGCTGCGTTGAATGTTGCAGGATTCTTACCTGCAAATTCTGCAACTTTTTCAAATGCTTTTGAGTCTAATAAACCGTTAAAGTTAACGTTTTGTTTAGCTTCAGTTTTTGGCATTTGAGTTGCTTGATTAATTGCTTGAATTGCCATAACTTATTTTCCCTTATTACACTACCTTTACATGTATATAAAGGATTAGAGACGATTTTTATTGCTACATGTATTTTAGTTTTGTAATATTTCGTTACAATCAATCTATGTCAATCGGTTCTCTATTAATTTTATCTATGGCTTCTCTTGCAGTAAACACAACTTCTTCCGGAACATTATCGATTGTACAAAGTTGTCTTAAAACATCAATAGTACGTTTAAATATTCTTACAATATCGCCTTCGCCTTTATCAACTTCGTTAGTAATAGTATCCCATTCTGCGCCATTTACCCACATTTCTATCAAAGCTGAATAATATGTATTAATATTCATGGCAGTTTCTACACCGTGCGCTTTTTGAACTCTATCAATCTTCTTACGAATATCTCTAATCTTATTCACAGTCTTTCTAACCTTGTGAGAAAGAGGCAATATAGAATAGTTTTCTGTTCTAAGTTCTTCTGTAGTAACCGCACAAATAACCGCTGCTAGTTCTGCAGGAGACAGGTCATTCAACACTTCTGAAAAAATAATTTCAGCTAAGAACAATTCATTTTCTGCTCTTATTTGAGAAACAGTCTTACCGGCATCTGTTGGATAATCATCTTTCAAATATCCAAAATCTATTAACACTGCTCTATTTGCAAGGAAATTATTCCAAAAAATATCTCTTTGTCTTTCAATTTCTTTATCCAATTTATTTAATCTTGCAGTATATCTTTCTAAGATTTCGATATCCTTCATGTGTTTCTTATATAATTTACAGTTATCACATGCGTATCCTTGCATTTTATGAAGCATGGCTTTAGTTTCTTCGCCAAATCTAATAGCATCTTCAGACAAAGGTCTCTTTGCTTTAGCTTCTTGTTTCTTTATCTTTTTAAATGTTTCTCTGTTTTGAACATAAATACTTCTAACCTTGTTATATTCAATCAAATCTTGATTAGTAAGTTTTTTATAACATTTAAAATCATTAATTCTATCAATATTCATGACAAAATGTTCTTTTTGTTCTAACAACGGAGTAAGTCTTGATGAAGATGAGAAATATCCGAAACTTTTAAGAATAAGTTGTTTAGCCTCATCAAGATTAAATCTTTGTAATAGATTAAGGACCATAGAATATCTAGGTGTAAATCTACTTTCAAGAGGATTAGCATCACTCAACACCAAATCTCTAACTTCGTCAGGTGATTGGAACGGAGTACCAACGATTGTTACGTAACCAACCTCGTCCATACCACGACGACCGGCACGACCTGACATTTGCAAAAATTCACTTGCTGTAAGCATTCTATGTCCAGAATCAGTACGTTTTGAAATAGAACTGATTACAGTTGAACGTGCAGGCATGTTAATACCAGCAGCAAGTGTTTCAGTCGCAAATACAACTTTTATCAAACCTTTTTGGAATAGTTTTTCTACTAGAACTTTCCAAGCAGGTAAAAGACCGGCATGGTGAGAAGCAACACCACAATATAAATAATCTAAATGTTTATTTTTTGCTAAATAATAATTATCTATTAAATATTCATCAACAATTTCTTTGATTTGTTTTTGCTCTTCTGGAGTTACAAGACAAAGATTTGCACATCTTTCCATTTGCTCATCACATTTTTTACGAGAAAAAGTGAAATATATTGCAGGAAGCATGTTTTGGTCATGAAGATTTCTTATAACATCTTTTGCAACACTGCGTTGAGGAGTTTTCTTTCTACCATATTGTCTTTTTTCTGGTTGAATTTTCTTATTCAAACCACCTCCAGGGGATAACAATGGTAAAATTCTGTTTGGTTGAGAAGAATCAAAATAATAAAATCTCAATGGAACAGGTCTAAAATCTGTGTTAACAAGTTTTGTTTCCGAATGAACTGTATTTATCCAGTCAGTAAGTTCTTGAGCATTCTGAACTGTTGCAGATAGAGCTATTATTTGAATATTCACAGGACAATAAATAATACTTTCTTCCCAAACTGTACCACGTTCTTCGTCGTTCATATAGTGAACTTCATCAAGCACAACATACTTAACATTTTTAAGGTTATCCGCAACTTCACCAAAGTTTGTACCATAAAGCATGTTTCTAAATACTTCTGTTGTCATTACAACAATTTGACCATCTCTATTAATAGAAGTATCACCAGTCAAAAGACCAACTTTATCATAACCATATTTTGTACCGAAATCGTTAAACTTTTGGTTTGAAAGAGCTTTTAAAGGTGTTGTATAGAAAACTCTTGAACCATTTTCTAAAGCTCTATGCACCGCATGTTCTGCGATAACAGTTTTACCTGCACCTGTTGGTGCACATACAACAACACTTTTACCTTCATCTATATAATTTACTGCTTCTTTTTGAAAATCATCTAATTCAAATGGAAATCCGTATGACATATAAAAAATCCCCTACACTACTTCTTATTTTAGTTTAGAGGATTTTTTAATTCTAGGCAATATATTAATATATATTATATATACATGTAATAATTATTAAATTTTATCAAAGCCTGTGTATTTTCTTAAAACTTCTGGAATGATGATTGTACCATCGGCTTGTTGGAAGTTTTCAATGATAGCAGCAACTGTTCTACCAACAGCTAGACCAGAACCATTGATTGTGTGTACAAATCTTGTTTTACCAGTAGCTTTTTCTTTGTATCTAATGTTAGCTCTTCTTGCTTGGTAATCACCATAGTTTGAACAACTTGAGATTTCTTTGTAAGTATTGTATGAAGGCATCCAAACTTCTAAATCCCAACATTTGTTAGCAGAGAAGCCGATATCACCAGTTGATAATGCAACTCTTCTGTATGGAAGACCTAGCAATTCTAACATTTTTTCTGCATCTTCTGTTAATTTTTCGTGTTCAGCAGGAGAAGTTTCTGGAGTACATAATTTAACTAATTCAACTTTGTTAAATTGGTGAACTCTGATTAAACCTCTTGTATCTTTACCAGCAGAACCAGCTTCACGTCTAAAGCATGGAGTATAAGCTGTCATATATTTTGGTAAATCTTCCTCTGATAAGATTTCGCCAGCATAGATATTTGTAACAGGAACTTCTGCAGTTGGAATTAGGTATAAATCTTCATCAACGCATTTGTACATATCTTCTTTGAATTTAGGAAGTTGACCAGTACCTGTCATTGTTGCAGCATTTGCCATAAATGGTGGAAGAATTTCTTCATAACCTTGTTGTTCTGTGTGGTAATCAAGGAAGAAGTTGATAACTGCACGTTCTAATCTTGAACCTTTACCTCTATATAATGTAAATCTTGATTGAGATAATTTAACACCTCTTTCAAAATCAACAAGATTTTTTTCTTCACATAAATCCCAGTGAGCTTTGAATTCAAAATCAAATTTTGTAGGTTCGCCCCATTTTTTAACTTCAATATTATCAGCATCAGATGCACCGATTGGAGTTGTTTCATCTGGAATATTTGGAATATTTAATAATAAATTTCTTTGTTTTTCGTCTAATTCGTTTTGTTTTTCTTCTAAAGCTTTAACTTCATCGCCTAAAAATCTTACTTCTTCTTGAACTTTATCAGTGTTTTCACCTTTTTTCTTCATTTCACCGATTTTTTGTGATTCAGTTTTTCTTTTAGCTCTCAATTCATCAGCTTGAGCTTGAATTTGTCTACGTTCTTCGTCTACAGCTAAAACTTCATTAACTGATAAATCTGGATTACGTCTTTTTAATAATTCATTAATTTTTTCAGGATTTTCTCTTATTAATTTAATATCTAGCATGTGTTCGCCTTCTTTCTGTTATTTCTTGATTTTATAGTATAAAAAAGATAAAAAATAATCAAATCTAAACCTTTAGATTTAGAAAAATATCGTAAGATATCCTCTAAATAGTTGATAACATGTTTTTCGATATCGTGCATAATATAAGTGTGAATTGGAGATTAGGGCGATATGCTTAACGGAATTAATAATGAAAACAGTAACTTAAATAATTTACTTAATACACAATTAACAGAGCAAACTGAAGCTACTGGGGTTACAAATCCTATTACAGGTAATAGCGTAAACCCTTACGAACAAGATAGAAAAAATTTCTTAATTGATGAAACAATTATTTCTAATGATGCAATGAAAAAATATATGGAAGAAATAATTGCAAAACAAAATAAAGAACTTGAAAGACAAACAGATATTAAAAACTTTACTAATTTAGTAATGAATACTGATGTTGATATGGAAAGAATGGACGCATTATTCAAAGATGGAGTTGAAGATCCATTTGAAAGATTTGATACAGATAAATTAGTAAATAATGAAAAATTGTTAACAGACTTGAACGTAAGCCTATAATCATATAATATATTTATATGGTTGAAAATATAGCAGGGGATTCAAATTTTTATAGAGCAAATAACAGTAGTAGTCATGATGATGCCTTGAATGCTGCTCTTGTTATGTATAAAAAAGGTGAATACGAAAAAGCCTTAAAGATGTATATGGACTTGTTAAACTATTTTACAAGTCCAACTTTGTATCTTGAAATAGGTAATTGCTACTACAAACTTGGCAAAAATAACTATGCTCTTGAATATTGGAAAAAGGTTATTGAAATCGACAATATTAATAAGACAGCTTATGTAAATATTGGGAATTTGTATTACAAAAACAAACATACAAACGAAGCTATTGAAAATTGGTTAGTAGCTTTAACAATTGAACCTGATGATGCAAAAGTAAATTTGAATATTGCCATTGCATATACAGATTTGAATATGAGAGCAGAAGCTATTAAATATTATGAAAAATATTTAAAATACGAAAAAAACATTAATGATGAATATAATTTAATTGAAAACAAAATTAATAGTTACAAAGAAATTGCCAATAGCTTTTTAAAAGAAGGTGCAGACTTTCAAAGAACTGGAAACAGTAGAGCTGCACTAGATTGCTATGTTAAAGCATTAGCACATTATCCAAACTACAGCAAAACTAATTTTAACATTGGTTCTCTGTTCTTTATGGATCATAATTATGAGCAGGCTATCAAATATTGGCTAAATTCGTATTACATAGATTCTCATTATCCTAAGACAATGCTAAACCTTGCTATTTCTTACGATTGTATGAGAAGCTTTGATTATGCTTATTGCTACTATGCAAGATACTCTGATTATATTTTAGATAACAAAGAAGAGCTTTCAAAATTAAATAGTAGATTAAAACAAATTAAGGTTTATATTAATAATCACCCATATTTGATTGATAATCACTTAGCAAAAGCTGACGAATGTTACAGAAGAAAAGATTTGAACAATGCAAAGGTTGAATACAAAAATTATATAATGTTAAAACCTGATGCTAAAAATATTTATATGCCAATTTTAGATAAGATAAATTATTATCTAAACCCAGAGGCAAAAGTCATAGAAGAATTATCCAAAAAAGCTGCTGAATTGGCTCAAAGAGAAAAATATGCAGAAGCTTCTTTATTGTATGAAAGAGCGCTATTCTTGAGTACAGAAAACACTCCAGAATATTCTCACCTTAAAGCAAAACATACTCTTTGCGTACGAAAGGTGGGATAGAACTTTGAAAAACTTTTTAAAAGAATTAAAAAAGTTTTTTTATACAAAGATTTTGCGACGTAAATATTATAGAACAGGCAGTTGTAAAGGCTGTGGAAAATGTTGCAGAAAAATTTACGTAAAACACGCAAAGGGTGTAATTAAAGAAGAAAGTGAATTTCAGAAATTAAGAAGATTACATCCATTTTACACATATTTAGAAGTCATCGACAAAGACGAAACAGGTCTTGTATTTAGATGTACAAATTTAGACGAAGAAACTAACAAATGTAAAATTCACAAAACTCGTCCAGGGATTTGCAGAAGATACCCTCAAGAAGAGCTTTTTAAAATGGGTGGCGCCTTATCAGAAGATTGTGGTTATAAGATGATTCCGATTGTTCCATTCAAAGAAGTTTTTGAAAAAGTTATGAAAAAAGGTTAAGCAATTTGACATGCCAACTAACCTACTGATATTATAATAAAATCTATATAGATTTTGGGTAGGAAAATGTACGTAAAACAACTTGAAATTGACAATTTTAAGTCTTTTGCGACCAAGGTAGATATACCATTGTTAAAAGGATTTACAACGGTATCAGGACCTAACGGGTCAGGCAAAAGTAATATCTTAGATAGTGTCTTGTTTGCACTTGGGCTATCTGGTACTCGTGCGTTGAGAGCAGAAAATGTTTCTCACCTTATTTCTACCTTTAATAAACGTAACGAAGCCTACGTTAAAGTTACATTTGCCGAAGTTGGAGAAGACGGAGATTTCTCTGTTGCAAGAAGAATTAGAAAAGCATCAAATGGTACATTTTCAAGTATTTATTATCTAAATGATAAAGTTTCTACACTAACTGAAATTCATGCATTATTAGAAAAATATAATTTAACTTCTAATAGTTACAATATTATTATGCAAGGCGACGTTACAAGTATTATCAAATGTAACCCGACTGATAGAAGAAAACTTATCGACGAAATCGCTGGTGTTGCAGATTTTGACCGTCGTATAGACCAAGCAAAAAATGAATTGGACACTGTTGAACAACGTGTTGAAAGTTCAACATTGATTTTGAATGAAAAAGAAGAACACTTAAAACAACTTGAAGAAGAAAAAGAAGTTGCTCAAAAATACCAAAAATTAAAAGATGAGAAAACATCTTACGAAAGCCAAATCAATGCTGTTAGATACTTTGATATCAAACGTAATCTTGAAAAAGCGCACGAAAATATTTTAGAATTTGGCAAAAAGAAAAAAGAAGAAGAAAATAATAAAATTGATTTAGATGAAAAATTAAATCTTATTCAAGGCAAATACAACGAATTAGCTGCCGAATTGAAAGAAAAAGGCGAAGACAAACGTATTGAATTAATCGGCAAAAAAGAAGAAGCTAAAGGTCGTATTGAAAATAAAAAGAATGCTATCAATTACACAGAAAAACAAATTCTAGATAGCGCTAAATCAATCGAAAACAAGAAAAACGGCATTGAAGAACAAAAGAAAAATATCAAAGATAACGAATTAAAAATTGAACTTAAACAAGAAGAAATCAAAGCTTTGCAAGATAACATTCTTGATAAAAAAGCTGAATTAAATAAGATATTGGCAGAAAAAGCAGGACTAGATGAAACAGCAAGTAAATTTATGGAAAACCATGCTGCATACCGTTCTGAACTTTCTGCATTACAAGAAAAAGAAAATAATTTATTAAAAGAAAAATATCCAAAAGAAGCTCGCTTGAGTAGCTTGAAATCAGAAATTGAAAAAGCTGAAAATGAAGTTCAAAAATTAAACGAATTCAAAGAAAACTTCTCCTCAAACGAAGATAAAATCAAGGTTCAACACGAAGAACTAGGAAAAGAATTAGAAGAACTTAAACATATCCAAAAAACTACAATGGAAGAATTGGACAATGTTAAGGACGAATTAACAGATACACAATACAATTTCACAGCTGCTGTAAGAAAGCTTGAATCATTAAAAGCACAGAAATCAGCAAGTGAAATGGCAAACTCTAACGGAACAATTGAAGCCGTTATGAGAGCTAATTTAAGAGGTGTTCATGCTCCACTTTCTCAATTAGGTAAAGTTGATAAAGAATATGCGACAGCACTTGAGGTTGCAGTTGGCGGAAGAATGGCGCATATTGTTGTTGACGATTATCAAGTAGCCTTGAGAGCTGTAGAACTTTTAAAATCAGCTAATGCTGGTCGTGCAACATTCATTCCATTGAACAAAATCAAACCAGCACCTGATAAATTGACTCTTCCTAGAGATAAAGGTGTTATTGATTTTGCAATCAACTTGATTGATTTTGATGATGAATATTTAGATGCGTTCTACTACGCAGTTGGAGAAACTCTTGTAGTTGAAGATAACGAAGTTGCGCAAAACTTAAAGGGTAAATATAGAGTTGTAACTTTAAGCGGTGAACTTTACGAAAAATCAGGTTCTCTAACTGGTGGTTCTTTGAAAGCCAATAGAATGAAATTTAGTCAAACTGACGACGAAGAATTAGAAAAAGCTAACAAAAAACTTGGTGAAATTGAAGCTAAATTAGCTACTTTGAATTCTAAAAAAGCTGAACTTGAAGAAAAACTTGATAAAACAAGAATTACATATTCAAATTCTCAATCAGAATACACAAAAACAGGTATTGAACTTCAAAACTTATTGAGAAGCAATGCGGACAAAGATTCTACATTGAAAGAAAAACTTGATTTCATTGCAAATACAAAAACTGAAATTGAACAATTAGAAAAAGTTCTTGATAAAGAAGAAGAAAAACACGTTGAATTGTCAGAAAAAATCACAGATGTTCAAACAAAGATTAACGAACTTGAAAACTTGATGAATGATGATGAGTTGAAGAAATTGAAGGCTCAGACAGAAGATGTTGAAAACGAAATTAAACGTTTATACGACAAAATCAACACAATAAATATGGACATCAACGAAATTCAAAGAAAAAATAAATTTGATGAAAGTGTTATGGAATCACGTTATGACGAGATTTCTAATTTAGAAAAAAATATCAAGACTTTAGAAGAAGATAAAGCAACTTACGAAAAAGAAATCGTTACTCTTAACGAAGGCTTGAAGGATTTAGAAGATGAAATCGAAAAAATTTCAGAAGTTTTAGATTCTTTATTAAAAGAAAAATCTCAGATTGAAGAAGAATTACTAAATATCAAAGAACAAAAACGTAAATCAGAAGCTGAGATTGAAAAACTTGCAGAACAGATTGAATCATTCAAGGCAAGAAGAAGAGAACTTGAACCTGAATTCAAAACTGCAGAAGCAGAATTAGTTGAAAGTGGCGTTAAGATTTCAGAACTTGAACCTGTAACAATCTCTATTGACGAAATCAATGCAAAAATTCAAAGATTGCAAAAGAGAATGGACGAACTTGGCGATGTAAATATGAGAGCGATTGCGCAATACGATGCAATTTCAGAAAGAGTTAAAGAATTAAAAGGACAAATTGAAACTTTAACAAAAGAAAGATTACAAATTTTAGAAAGAATGCAAGGCTACGAACAATTGAAGAAGGAAGCATTCTTGAAGGCTTATAACGGAATAAACATTCACTTTAAAGAAGTATTTCACGAGTTATCAGACGGAGAAGGCACACTTGTATTAGGAAATCCTGAAGACCCATTGAATGGCGGACTTACAATTGATGCTCAACCAAGAGATAAACAAAGACAAAGACTAGAAAGTATGTCTGGTGGGGAACAAACATTGACAGCATTGTCATTTGTATTTGCAATCCAAAGATATTTACCAGCACCTTTCTATGCGCTAGACGAAGTAGACGCAAGCTTGGATAACATTAACGTAGAAAAACTTGCACATCTTGTAAAAAGACAGTCAGAAAATACGCAATTTATAGTAGTTAGTCATCGCCCACCTATGATAGAATCAGCTAATAGAACAATAGGTGTTACACAAAAAGAAAAAGGTAAGACTAAGGTAACAGGTATTAAATTAGAAGATTAGAGGAAAGTTATAAATGACAGCAGAAGCACTACAATTAGAACAGGATTATCATGTAGACGGGATTGAAATGCTTGTTGATATGGCAAAGGCAGGCAAGATTGACCCTTGGAACATTGATATTGTTGATATTGCAGATAAATATTTGATGAAGACATTTGAAGCAAAATCTCAAAACCTACGTTTTACAGGTAGAACACTTTTATTCGCATCTGTATTGTTAAAATTAAAATCGAATGTTCTAAAAGGTATTGAGATGATGGACTTTTTACCAGAAGAACCTATTGATGAACTAGAATTTGATGACGATAATTTTGAAGACGATTTTCATAATTATAATACGACTAATGTTGTTTCAATTGACGAAGTTTTACAACGTAGAACAAGTGTTAAGATGAATAGAAAAAGAGTCGTAACATTGGAAGACTTGATTAAACAGTTAGAATTCTATGAAATGTTGGATAAAAAATTAGCTTTGAAAAATGCTCACGAACGTGCAAAAAGAAGAGTTCGTTCTTATGCTAATTTAACTCCAGCAGACATTATGAATATTGCTCACGATAATTTTATCGAAGAATCTGTTGAAACTATTAAGACAAGATTGGAAAAGATTTTTAATAAAAAAGAAAAAGTTGAATTAAAAGAACTTGTATCGATTGGAATGAGCAAAGTTGTTGCTTACTTGGCACTATTATTTTTGTCAGTAGATAATGACATTGACTTGGTACAAGACGAATTTTATTCTGATTTATACGTGGTAAAGGGAAATGGAACTAGAACAGTTGAAGTCTAAAATCGAGGCTGTTTTATTTACAACAGCTCGAGCATTAGAAGCAAAAGAAATCGCAGAATTTTTAGGTGAAGAGGTTGATAAAGTTGAAGAGGCTTTGGTCGAGCTTATTTTTGACTATGCTTCAAGAGACGGAGCACTAGAAATTGACGACGAAAATGGGTATATATTGCAGGTTAAGGAAGAACACATGGATATTGTTGAAAAACTTTGCCCTGCTGAGATGAAACCGGCTGTTTTGAAAACTCTTACTGTTATTGCGTTGAAGGAACCGATTAGACAATCTTACTTGAAGGATTTAAGAGGCGCAAATGCTTATGACCACGTTAAAGAACTTGTTGATATGGGTATGATTTCAAAGACGAAGGATAAAAATGGTCGCTCGTTCAATTTGAGAACTACACCTAAGTTTGAAGAATATTTTAAAATTAAAGGCGATAAGAAGGCATTAGCTAGAGTTTTAAAGATTGATGAAGGAGTTAAAGATGATACTTCTTCTCAAACAACTGAAACAGAAGAAGTATCACCTTTAGATGAAGAATAGAGATTTAGACTAAATCTTTTTTAACATATTCGGCTATTTTGTAAGGATCTTTTGTTGTTAAAAAATCTCTATTTTCTGATGCGTATTCACAAATTTTTTCAAAAACAAAAACGATGTCTTTTATTGATTTTCCGTCGTTTAGGATATCAATAAGAATAGCTCTTATGCCTGTAATTGGAACCATACGGAGAACATTCCAGATAAGCCAAGAATTATTTTTTTGAACAAGGTCAATGTATTTTTCAGTAACTTCGTTTGAGAAAATGTCTGCAACATGCTTTGTAGCAATTTTGCTCAAGTTTGTCATTACTGCTTTTAAGATGTATTCTTTGTTAGGTACGGCAAAGTCTGAGAATACGACTTTGTTACGAACAAGAATTTGTAACTCATTTTCTTGTAGGGATTTGTCGTTGATAACTCTGATTGGCGGGATAATAAAACCTGTTTTTTCTTTAAGAGTTATTCTAAATTTGCCGATACAATTAACTATGTTTTGAGCATATGGAAGGATATCATCACCGAATGAAATAGCAAGCACATCGACTTGTAGAGAATCATATAGGTCTGATATACGCTCATCAATAGATTTTTGAGTTTGTTTAGGTTTTCTTACGTGAAAGATTTTTTTAAGCATTCCGATCATACTTTATTAATAATATTATTTTTGAGAAAGTCAAAGTGGTGCGTAAATAAACAAATAAGGGAGTTTAGAGAGATATGTTTTTATAACATGACAATTTTCTCCTCTAAATGGAGGAGGTAAGCATGGGGAAGTTAGTGTATTTTACATGATGTAAATAGAATACACCCCATTAGAATGCTTATATCCCCAAGCATAGTAATGTATTGTATTTTACACAGTAGCTACGAAAAAGATATATCGAGAGAGAAAATTAGGAAAAATGGATTTTTCTAATAGACACACAAATGAATTTGTAAACCTTTGCGACCTAGAAAATGTTTTAGGTGGCGTTTCTGTGTGTTTAAATGCGGGAGTGGGAAACAGTATTAATACCGCCGTTGTGAACGGAGTGAACGTAGCAATCTTTGATTGCACAGGCGGAAATGCGGATAGTAAATTGTTGTTAAGAAAAAGTTTGAAAAACATTGTCATTCCGGACTCCGATCCGGAATCTGAAGTTGGCGAATGTAAAAATACGTTCGTTTTACGTCATTGCGAACGAAGTGAAGCAATCCAAACGCGAGTGAGCAGAGGCTGGAACGCTTTTGCAAAAGTTGATAAAACTATTTTGCAAAACGTGGAATTGCCGTTTAACGCGAACGAGCAAGACATAGTAAGTAGATTGCTTCGTCGTTTCACTCCTCGCAATGACAGTAATAGTAATGCGAATAAGAAGAAAGCAGGTGTTAAATGATAACAGTTAACACCAACATGGCTTCAATAATCGCACAAAACAGCTTGTATAAATCAACAAACAAGATGAACACTGCATTGCAACGTCTTAGCACCGGTCTACGTATCAATAGAGCCAAAGACGATGCAGCGGGTAGCGCAATCTCAACAAAACTTGAATACAAAGTTTCATCTTATGACGTTGCAAAAGACAATACACAAATGGGTCAAAGTATGCTTGATACTGCAAATGGAACATTATCAAGTATAAATTCAATGTTGCAACGTATGAGAGACCTTTCTGAACAAGCAGCCAACGGAACTTACGGCGACGACGAAAGAAAAGCTATGCAAAGTGAAATCAATGCTTTGACAGAAGAAATCTACCGTATCAAAAACACAACAGAATTCAATGGCAAAAAGATACTTGGTGAAGAAGAAAAACCAAGTATAACTTCTATTCCAACAATGAGTATCAATGACATTAATCTTGAAAATTTAACTCAAGCAGAATGGGATAACAATTACAAAGGAAAAGTTTTTGGTATTTCAAATGCCAAAGAACTACAAAAACTTGCGACTATCGTTAATGATAAGAAAATAAATACAACAGATACAACTTTTGCACTAACGGCTGATATAGACCTTAATGAGCTAGACTTTGATAAAAATGGCTCAAACTGGGTACCTATTGGAAACGATTGGAGTGCAGGTTTAACCTTTAGCGGAATTTTTGATGGCAATGGTTATACAGTTAACAATTTAAAACTTAATGATGAAAACAAAAGTCAACAAGGTTTTTTCGGAAGTATAAAAAATGCAACAATTAAAAACTTGAATTTGGATAATATTTCAGTAACTGGAAAATCCTATGTTGGAGGACTTTGCGGATTTACAGCAAATGGAGAAATCTCAAATTGTACAATTTCAGGAAAAATAACTGGAACTGGTGTTATTGGTGGAATGATAGGAGGCGGAAATCCATTAATAACAGATTGTGCAGTACTTGTTAGTATAAAAAATGGAGGTGGTTTTATTGGTGGTGCATACGATTATGGGACAACTATTACAATAAAAAACTCATATTTTGGAGGAGCATTTGAAGGTAATAATAATTCAGTATTTATAAATGGTTTATCTACAGGTAAAACCGTAGATATTGAAAATTGCGCATATTGTCCAGATGTTAAAAGTGTAAAAATGGTAGGAAGTAATCCGTCTGGAACAATTGACGTCTTTGAAAGTAACAATAATCCATTCAAAAACAATTCTTCTATCTCTGTTATGACAAACCTTCAAGTTGGGATTGATAGTTCTGAAAATTCTGTTATATCTGTTGATACTGGGTTTAGTATTGGCGATTTTAATATTTCGGTTTTGAGTGATTTTTCTGCTCGTAATGCGTTAGATACAATTGATAATTTAATGGCAAAAGTTACAGATAAATTGACTGATATAGGGTCAACACAAAATCGATTAATGAGTACAATGGAATTTCAAGAGGTTCAAAGACAAGCTTTGACTTCCGCTAATTCATTGATAAAAGATGCAGACATTGCACTAGAAAGTGCAAATTACATCAAAAATCAAATCCTTCAAAGTGTAACCTCAAGCATTTTGGCTACCGCCAACCAAAATCCACAAATCGCTTTGCAGTTGATTTAGTGAGTTGTGAATTGTGAGTTGTGAGTAGAAATTTCCCTTCTCCCAAAACTGGGAGAAGATGTCCGAAGGACAGATGAGGGTTCACTCTGATTATTATAAATATTGTCATTCCGTGCTCGACACGGAATCTGAGGTTGGTGAATGAACAATGCGCTCGTTGGTCAGATGCTGTGGAAAAACCAGACATTTTTTACGAAATCAAAGATTTCGGAAAAAGCAGTCAAACAAGTTCAGCATGACAGAATGGGTAAAACTCTGCGCTCTACCTCTAATTTCCTTCACAATTTGCTCAATACTTTTATGCATGATATAATTCTTGTATGGATATGAAGAAATCGTCAATGAGCTCACAAAATCGATTAATCCTAGTTGGATTTTTAGCCTGCACAACTGTCATTGTGCTTATTGCTATACTTGCAATGAATGCTATCCAAAATAACATGAACTTGGCTTACAAAAGTTTTGGGCAAATTATCGCTAAAACTCTTGCCATTGAAAGTGTTGAAGTTACTAAAGATATCCCAGATGCTAACAAATACGACACTTTAAGAACTCACTCACTTTCTATCCTAAAAAGCAACGACGACATATCTTTCATTGAATTTAAAGACAACAAATCAAAAGTAATCTATTCAAGTAAAAGTGATTTTCCTAAAGCCTTCGACGGTTCTATAATCGCCGTAAGTTCACCAATGGTTAACAAATCTCTTGTAGCTAATCAAGTCGTAGGTTCTGTAACAATTGGTCTATCAGGCAACATCATAGACAAAATCTCTGGCACAACTAGAGCCTCTCTTTTACTTGTATTCATCATCACATGGATTGTTTTCGCAGCAGTCGTAATAATCAACACATTATTAATTACAAAAGAATTAAGACACATCTTAACAGGTGTTAGAAAAATTTCATCTGGTGAATTTGGTTACAAGCTAGAAGGCACTGACGTTAGCAGCGATGTTCAAGAATTATTCTCATCATTCAACGACATGTCTCAAAAATTACACCAATTTGAAGAACAAAACATTGAAGAATTAACATTAGAAAAAAATAAGCTTGAAGCAGTCTTAATGAGCATTGCAAATGGTGTTGTTGTTTGCGACAACTACGACAAAATCGTTCTTATCAACGACCATGCCAGAAAACTCCTTGAAGCTGAACAAAGTGAAATCTTAGGTACAAAAATTCAACAATACTGTGATACAAACGGGGAACTTTGTTTCAAAGAAAAAATTGAACAATTCAAAGACACTCCTCTTGATGTCATAGAAAAACGTCCTCTAGGTTTTAACATCGAAGTTGACAAACGTATCATCAAGTGTGTTGTTTCACCAATGTTCTCTAGAAACAAAGACTACGTTGGCTACATTATTGTACTTATCGACGTAACTAAAGAAATTGAAATGGATAATTTGCGTAACCACTTTATCTCAAACGTTTCTCACGAATTAAGAACTCCTGTTACTGTTCTTAGAAGTTATATCGACACTCTTTACAACTACGGCAACGATTTTGATTTCAACACTCAAAAAGAATTTATTGGTGTTATGAATCAAGAAATCATCAGACTTAACAGAATGGTTAACGATATCCTTGATTTCTCTCGTTATCAAAGTCAACAAATTAGACTTGAAAAGAAAAAAGAAGATGTTACTAAGATTATCGAAGAATGTGTAAATCAATTAGACATCTTAGCTCACGAACACAAAATTACAATCTCTGTTATGAAAGAGCCCGACTTACCAGAAGTACCTCTTAACCATGACAGCATTGCTCGTGTAATCAATAACATTTTATCAAACGCAATCAAATACTCTCCAGACGGTTCTAGAGTAAAAATCAGAGCTGAAAGAGCAAGAGTTGGAGACTTTGTCGAAGTTTCGGTAGAAGATCAAGGTCCTGGTATTCCGGAAGAATATCAAAAGAAAATCTTTGACAGATTCTTTAGAGTTGAAAACGCAACTCATTCTATCAAAGGTACTGGTTTAGGCTTACACCTTGTTAAAATCTCTGTAGAAAAACATCACGGGGGCGAAGTATTCGTACATTCTAAAGTTGGCGAAGGATCAACTTTTGGCTTTAGATTACCTATCAATCCTAAAGACGATTCAAAAGACGAAATGCCAGAAAAAAATCAAGAAGAAGATTTAGTTTAATGAAATTACTACATAAGATAGTATTATTATTTGTTATATTTACTCTTAACTCATTATCAGCAAACGCTGTTGATATGATTTGCAAATTTGCAGAGTACAACGAAAAAGTACCAGAAGTAAAAGTTCACGACATCAAGATACATATCTTCTTTGATGATGAAAAAACCAATATCGGATATGTATACTTCGGCAAAAAGAAAAAAGTTGATAGCGTATTAGACTACAATTTTGATTACTTATTATTTAAAATAAAATACCATTACGATTACGGCAAAACTGATGTTATTTACAGAGTCGACAGAGTTACAAACAAAATTAACACAATCAGAAGTGAAGTCGTAAATGGCAACCGTTCATACACTGTTTATTACAAGGGCGTTGGAACTTGTGAGGTTATGACAAGACAAGATTTGCAAAATATTAGAACAAAACGATAATTTAAGATTTTTTATATCTTCTATAAATAAACAACAAGAAAATACTAGCAAATACGATTATCAAAATAGAAACAACACTCGGTAAAGGAATTTTACCAAGATACAAAATGGTATCTATTCTAAAATATTCCACAAGTATTCTAACAAGTGAATACAAAATCAAGTATTCGCAAAACAAAAGACCGTCAATATTTTTAGCAAGTTTTCTTATCACAAAAAACAATATTAAAAATACAACTATATCAAGAATTGATTCGTACAAAAAAGTTGGGTGAAAATATTCGTAGTTAATGTATTCTAGCGGTCTGTGTGAAATTGGAATAAATAATTTACAAAAAATTTCAGTCGGGCGACCAAAAGCTTCTGAGTTAAAGAAATTTCCCCAGCGTCCAATTGCTTGAGCTAAAATTATCCCCAAAACAGATAAATCTAAAAATTTCAAAACAGGTAATTTCTTAAACTTCGCAACCGTAATACCTACTAAAAACCCGAACAATAATCCACCGTGGATTGATAATCCGCCTTGACGGAAATCAAAAATTTCTGATATATGATTTGAGTAATAAGAAAAGCTAAACAAGCAATAATAAAGCCTTGCACCGACAAAAGCACTTATTACTGAATAAAACAAAACATCAAAAAAATCATTCTCAGATATTTCTGGATAGCATTTTTTTCTAACATAATTAGAGAAAAACACACCTGTTAACACAGCGATAGCCATTACTATGCCGTAATAATAGATATCAATTCCAAAAATTGAAAAACATATTTCAGAAGGTGATTTAAACATAACTATTGAATACTAAATGATTTATTTTGGTTTTCTGTATCCATAGAAGTTGCATCAAAATCTGGATTATCTAATTTTTGAATTTCTGTCTTAATATTAGAAATCTTAGCTTCAACATTTTCTTTGTCTTTAGCATTATTAGATTTTGCTAGATATTTTTCATAAGATTGAATAGCTTGATTGTACAATTCTTTGATTGCAGCAATTTCTTCTTTTGATAATTCTTCTGCAGCCTCTTCGTCAGTAGAAGCTTCTTCATTTTCTTCTAAGTTATCTTCATTTAATTTAACTTCACCTTTAATCAAGTCAATTGCATAATTTTCTTGAGCAACACCTAATGAATAATAAGTTTCAGCCATTGTTGGTTTTAAGTTAATAGCTTTATCAAATGCTGCAATTGCTTGTTTGTATTTATTAGCATAAGTATATGCAACAGCTAAGTTATATTGTGTTTCAAAAATAGTGTCATCAAGGTCAACACTTGCTTCTAAGCGGCTAATTGCGTTTTCGTAATCACCCTTGTCCATATAAACTTTAGCTTTATTATTTAATTCTTGAACTGCTAAATTGTTGATACAAGCAGTTGAAAGTAATGATACTAGTAAAATTGATAATATTGATAGAAATTTTTTCATTATTCACATTCCCCAAATCTAAATTGTATTGTTAAATTAATTTTAAATTAAATTAAAAAATTTGGCAATATTTTAAAGTTTACGATACAATTAAGATATTAATAAAAGGGATAAAATATGTCAGAAGAAAAAGTAGTAAAATTAGGTAAAAGAACATCAAAGAAAACGACTGCATCTGAAAAATCGTCAGAAGAGACAAAAGCTCCAGAATTAACATACTGCAGTTTTTGCGGAAGACCAAATACACAAGTTTTAAAAATGGTAAAAGGTCCAAATGTTAACATTTGTTCAGATTGCATAATGATTGCAGTACAATATTTGATAATGAATGACAGAAATTTATCAGTAGAAGCACAAAGATTGCTTGATGCAATGTGGAGGGGTAATAACTAATGCCAGAAGTAGAACAACTTAACAAAATACAATTAAAAGCAGAAGTTTTAACAGCTATAACAAGACTTCAAACATTGCAAGATGCAACAAAAGTTGATGAATTATTATACGTTTTAGACAATCAAACTGATAAAAAAGCAGTTCTTGACACGTTGATGAGAGAACTTGTTAAGACAAATGAACAAAAAGCCTATATTTTATGCTTCTTGCTTCATAGATTATGTGAAAAAGACCAACTTGAAAATGCTCTTTGGAACACATTGAAAAGTCCAACAGTTTCAGACTACGTAAAAACAGTTGTGCTTAATATTTTAAAAGATTTAGGTAACAAAGTTGATTATGACAACTTAGAAGAATATTTTGAATCACCAGAAGATGTTATTGATGCAGATACAAAACAACTTTTACATACTGCAATCATGAACCCAGAAGCACAAATTGACTTCTTAGACTTCTTGTATTCATTATCAGATGCAGATGCAAGATCACTTGTTCAATCATTAGCTGATGATTACACAGAAGATGCTTTAGCAAACATCTTAATCCCAGTATTTTTACATGACCCAAGTTCAAAAGCTGCTCAAATTGCACTAGATGAATTAGGTCAATCAAAATCACAACTAGCTTTACATGCTCTTTTAGAAGCTAAAGAATATGTAGACGAAGAATTTTTACCAGCAATCAAAAGAAACATTTCAGCTTTGAAATTGTCTGGTGTTAGAGAAGATAATACACTTGATTTTTACAAAGAAGTTTTATCTGAATCAAAACCTTATGAATCATATTCAAGCTATCCAGACGGCCATGGCAACCAAGCATTGATTTTCTCAAGGGAAAGAGAAGATGAAACAATTCAACTTGTAGCAACAGTTGTTAGCGACAAATGGGGAATTGTTGATTGTTTCGGTTTCAATCAAATCACTAAAAAAGATTTCAAACGTATTGTAGAAAGATTTTATGGCGATGATTTACCAGTATTTATCAATCATACAGTACTAAAAACATTATTAATGAAAGCAGAAGAAACAGTTCATAAACATGGCGAATTAATGTCATACGAATACATTTGCTGGAGAAATCTATTACACGATATCCCAACCGAACCAGTTCCAATGCAATATATTTTAGAAGACAAGTTTGAAAAGAAAACTTTAACAAAAAGAGAACTTGATAAAATCTGCCTTGCTGAAGAAACTCAAAAATGGTTCTTGGATACAGATTTCTCAATCAAATTCTATGATTTTACAGAAAAATTAAACAATAACTTTAAAAAAGATAATTATGATATCGACTTAGATGAAGCAATCGATGAAGATTTGCACAAATTGATTGACAAAAACGAAGAAAAAATTTGGGCAAAACGTATAATGAATGTTGCATACTTAAAATATCTTGCAAACGAAAAAAATCTAGCAGGATTGTTCTATGCACTATACTTTGATGAAGATGCAAAAGAAGAATTATTCAGAAACATCATCAGAAAAAGTATTTACGAATACTACGTTTCAATCAAATTTAAACTTGATAGTGCAAATAAAACAACAAACTTATTCAAAAGAAACACAAACTATGAAGACGAAATCACTATAACAAAAACGCAAGCAGAAAAAGTTATAGAAAAAATCGAAAAGGCTTGGGTTCAAGAATAATGGATAAAGTAATGGCACTTGATGTCGGAGAAAAAAGAATAGGTATAGCGCTAAGCGACTTTTTACACGTTATTGCAACACCTCATTCATTTATTTCTCGAAAACCAGAAGAAGAAGCCCTTGCGCAAATAAAAAAAATTGCTAAAGAAAATCGAGTGGAAACAATTGTTGTTGGTTTACCAATAAACATGGACGGCACACAAGGTCATCAAGCACAAGATTGCTTAGGTTTTGCAGAAAAGTTAAAGGACTCTTTCAAAATTGTTATGGAAGATGAACGTTTAACTAGCGACACTGCCGAAGAAAATCTAAGAAATAAAAAAATAGACTTTAGAAAAAACAAGGGTCTAGTTGATATTGAAAGTGCTTGTATTATACTAGAACAGTACCTAAGTAAATAAGAAAGTGAGAAAATAATGGCTAACGATAAACACATCATCGAAACTTTAGATGAAAAAGGTAATCTAATCAAATTTGAATTGTTTGATATCATTCAATTTGAAGGCAGTGAATATGCCCTACTTTTACCAGGTGATGAAAAAGATAAAGAAGAAAACGACTCTGAAATTGTTTTAATGAAATTAATTCAAGAAGGTTCTGGCTATTCATTTGAAACAATCGAAGACGATGATGAGTTTGAAAGAGTTTCAGAATACATTGAAAATTTAGATGAGGAATAAAAATTGTTTGAAAAATTTACCGAAAAAGCAATAAATGTAGTAACACAAGCTCAAGTTGAAGCAAAAGAAATGAACCATTCTCTAATTCAACCTGAACACATCTTTCTAGCTATCATTAAAGAGGCTAGAGGAATTTCGTTGAAAATCTTCAAAATGTATAACATTGATTATGACAAATTCCACGAAGCTACAGAAGAAAAACTACGTTTTGAAAAACAGGTAAATGCAAAAGCTAATCCGCAATTTAGCGAATCATCAAAGAATTTATTAAAATACGCAATGGATATTGCAACTCGTTCTAATAACGAACTTGTTTTGTATGAACACATTTTCTTAGCAGCATTAGAAAATAAAAATTCATATATCGGCAGAATTTTAGAAAAATTCAAATTTAATACAGTTCAAGCACAAGATTTATTGAAACGTTTAGTCCAAAAGAAAATCAAAAAACTTGAACACCCAGAAAAGTTTGAATTAACTGCAGAAGAAGAAAAATACAGAACAGCTGAAAGACTTTTTGATGGTGATACTGCATCAAAAATCTTTGAAAGAGCAGTTTCAAAATTAAACGCATCTAATTACGAAATTTTAGGTACAGACCAAATTATTTCAGCAATTTTAGAAGACAAAGACTCTGAACTTGCTAAAACACTTGATGCAAATGGTGTTTCATCTGAAAAATTTGAAGAAAGCTTGAGAGAAGTTTCTTCAAGACAATCAGAATTTGAAGGACATCAAATCGTATTCACACCAAATGCGTTTGTTATTATGTCATCAGCACTTCAAATTGCTAAAGAATTAGGTTCTTCTGAAGTTACTCCAGAACACGTTATTCTTGGTATGTTGAAGGTTAAAAAAGGTATTGCTTACGACATATTTAAAAATTTACACGTTAATGATTCAAAATTAAAAGAAGATATTCTTAAACCTATCGAACATTCAATGAGCGAAAGTTTAGCAATTATGAAACTTGCAAAACAAGAAGCACATAGACTTGGGAAAAATGTTGTTGGTACAGAAATGTTCTTAGTTGGTATACTTGGCGAAGGTTCAAACATTGCCGCACAAGTACTTACAGAGCTTGAAATCACTATCAAAGATGTTAGATTAACTATCGAAAACTTTGTTGGTTTTGGTAACGATTACACTGATAGCGAAGTAACATTTACTAATAATGCTAAGAAAATTCTTGAACTTGCTTGGACAGCAGCAAAGAAAGAAAATAAAAAACGTATCGAAGCTCACCACATCTTGCAAGCAATAACAAATGTACCTGATTCTGTTGCTATGAAGACACTTGAACATTTAGGCGTTGACGCGGTTGAAATTAAACAAGGTATTATTAACGAATTAAATAAACAAACTCAAGAATAATGTTAAAATTCGTAGAAAATTTATTAGATAAATATAAGTTACTAAATAAAGATAAAACAATACTTGTTGGACTTTCTGGCGGTGCTGATTCAGTATGTTTAAGCGATATTATTTATAAATTGTCTTTAAAATTTGGATTTAAACTAGGCTTTTGCCACCTTAATCACAATTGGCGAGGCGAACATTCAAAAGCTGATATGGATTTTTGCATAAATTTTGCAAAAGAAAGAAATGTTGAGATTTTAACAGATATTCTTTCAAAAGACGAAAAACAAACAGAAACCAACGCAAGAGAATTGAGATATAAATTTTTTAAAAGTTGCAAAAATAAAACAAACGCAGATGCACTTTTGTTAGCGCACAACAAAAATGATAGGGTGGAAACTCTTGTCTACAGAATGATTAAAGGAACTGGTATCAAAGGTTTGGCATCTATTAAAGAAAAAAGAGATTATATTTTAAGACCATTGATTAATATTTCAAGAAAAGAAATTGAAGAATATTGTACAATTAATGGATTAAAATACGTAACAGATAATACAAATTTTGATAACGATTACAACAGAAACTATATCAGAAACGAAATCTTACAAAAATTTGAAAAAATCAATCCGAAATTTATTGATGCAATAAACAATCTTTCTCTCATTGCAGAGGAGAATGAAAGCATTATTGAAGAGGTTTTGAATAAGACTAAACAAAATATACTTGAAGACAACAAAATCTCCATAGAGAGCTTTTTAAACTTGTCTGATGAAATAAAAAAAAGAATTATTTTAGATATTTTTCTAGAGAATGATATTGATTATTGTTCTAAAAAAATCAATGAAATTTTAGAATTTATTAATAAAAATTCTGATAATGCTAGTGGAATAAAATATTCACTAACAAACGATTTATGGCTTTTGGTTTCAAAAAAATATATCGAAACGATTTCAAAGACAGAAAAATCAGACCTCGTAATTAATATCACGAAAGAAGGCGAATACCAACATTCTGATTATGTTTTTAAGATTGAAAAATATAATGGCGAAAATCCTAAATATTTTCCAAAAGATGAAGAAGGTATTGCTTATGTTGAAATAAAAGAACCAATAAATTTTATGCTAAGAAGTAGACAAGAAGGCGATTTTATACAACCTCTTGGTCTGAAAGGTACACAAAAACTAAAAAAATACTTAAACTCTAAAAAAATTAAAGAACACGAAAGAAACGGATTATTATTCTTATGCAAAGGTTCTGAAATTTTGTGGGCGCCTAAATATGGTTTAAGTGAAAAATTTAAAGTTGTATCAAAACCAAATTATGTGATATCATTAGAAAAAAGCGAGGAACATGATGTTGGATTTACAAGTTAAAGACTTAAAAACTTTATATACAGAAGAAGAACTTCAAAAAAGAATAAAAGAAATTGCAGAAGAATTGAACGAATTCTATAATGGCGAAGAAGTATATCTTATCGCTGTTTTAAAAGGTTCTGTATTTTTCGCAATTGATTTATCAAAACATTTAACAATGCCAGTATGTATGGAATTCATCAGACTTTCAAGTTATGGACACGGTTTTAAATCAACAGGCAAAGTTAATGCTGTTGATATTTCATTACCAGATTTAAACGGTAAAAATGTTTTAATCGTTGAAGACATTATTGATACAGGTTTGACAGCTAAATTCTTACTAGATTTTATTGATTTGAACTTCAAAACAAAATCTACAAAATTCTGTTCATTGTTAGATAAAAAGATTTCAAGACAAACAGAGGTTGATGCTGATTATCACGGATTTGTAATTGATAATAAATTCGTTGTGGGTTATGGTCTAGATTATATGGGCTTTTACAGAAATCTTCCATATATCGGATATGTAGAAAATGCCTAACGATTTAAGCAATATTTTAGATACATACACTGAACTGTTTGATATTGATAAAATTCTATCAGATGACACTTTTGATAGAATTAGAAGAGTTGTAAATTTTGATAAGGTAAGAATTTACACGATATCTCCCAATGAATTAACTGGAGTTTATCCAACAAGACGTTCAAAATCTATTTCTGACAAATTGTCAAAAGGCTTGTACAAAGGTTGCGTTGAACATTCAGCGGAAATATCTAAAAAAGGTCATTACATTACTTATTTGAAAGTTAAAACTATCATCTATGGTATTATAATTTTTGAAGGTCGAGATTTTGATGAGAAATCTAAAAATATTCTTAAAGCTTTTACAAAAATCATTAGTTATAAAATAAAAGACGAGGAACTATCAGAAGTCTTTAAGACACAGTTAAAGACTTTATCAGAAGCCATCACTAAATCCAAAACTGCAGAAAAAATTAAGACTGATTTTATAGCAAATGTTTCACACGAATTGAGAACACCACTAAACGCCATTATCGGATTTTCTGATTTATTGCAAAATAAAAGAGTTGGCGAGTTGAATGAAAGACAAACTGGATATGTCAAAGATATTCAAACATCTTCAATTAATCTTTTAGGAATGATAAATGAAATCCTTGATATTTCAAAGCTTGAAAACTCTTCAACTCAACTTGTAAAACAAACTTTTGACATTAGTATGGTGATTAACGAAGTTACGACTTTGTTGTATCCGTTGTTTGAAAAGAAGAATATCAAACTAATTAAAAATATTGAAGAAATTGAGATTAATGCTGACTATCAAAAAATTAAACAAGTGTTATTTAATTTACTAAGTAATGCTTTAAAATTTACTAAAAATAAAATTGAAATAAATGTTCAAAAATTTGACTCAAAAGTCATAATTAAAGTTATTGATAACGGAATTGGAATTGAAAAGAAAAATCAAAAGAAAATTTTCAATAAGTTTACACAAATCAATGATTACAGCACAAAAAATGAAAGTTCAACAGGGCTTGGACTTACAATTTCAAAAGAGTTTGTAAAATTACACAATGGCAAAATTGAAGTCGAAAGCGAATTAAACAAAGGCTCTACATTTATAATTACTTTACCAATCGACTAAATTTCAATACCTTTATTTTGACAATCACGTCTTAATTCTGCATTTGCTTTAATCACAGTATTTGCAATAGTTATATTATTAAGTTTGTGAGCTAAATTATATGCTTTGTCATACATTCTAAATGAACTTACTGCATAATCACGAGCAGTCTTTTCACTTGTACTAATCATTTCGTGCAAATATCTACCATATAACATATACAATTCGCAAAGCATATCAAGCATATCAAATTGACGAGCGATACCAATTGCACTTTCAATATAAATTCTTGCACTGTCTAAATCGCCTAAAACAAGATA
Source organism: Methanobacteriaceae archaeon (assembly GCA_963602355.1). GTDB lineage: Bacteria > Cyanobacteriota > Vampirovibrionia > Gastranaerophilales > Gastranaerophilaceae > UBA791. The sequence continues at coordinate 8,995 of CAVCIU010000007.1, read as the reverse complement.
TGTTCTTGCAATAACTTTATTCAACGCAATGATAAAGTAGAAGTTTTGAATTTTTGGACTTTGTGCAATATCAAGAGCTTTTAGTGCGAATTCTAAAGACTTTTTAGGACCTTCTGTAATAAGAGTAACTTCTGCAATCAAATACCAGCAAAGAAGTACACCTAAAGCATTCTTTTCACCTGCAAAGAAGGAAATTTCTTCTGAATATATTGCTAAAGCTTTTTTGTATTTTTTATTTTCTTTTAAAACTTTACCCAATATTGCTTTCAAGATATTTTTAGTAATCTTATCATCAACATTGTTTACGAATGCTACTAAGTCAAACAAATCTTCTTGCAAGCCTTCAAACTTACCACTAAAGATAAGATTTAGTACATGAATTAAATTCATTCTGATAATAGCAGAATCATCAAGAATATCGTCAGAAGTTGTTTCTGAGACTTCTGTAATAACTTTTTCTGATTCTTCTGTATTTCCTCTCAGAGTATAGCCCATTGCAAGAATTAATTTAAGTTTTGCAATATACAATTTGTCTGAAACTTTGTTTTTCAATAAAATTTCAAAGATTGTTTCTACAATACTGAATGTTCTGTTATCACCTTGCAAGCATAGCGCTTCAGCTAAAATAAGATATGTATTTAACCAAGTTGAGAATAAATCTTTGATAGAAACAATATCATGAGGTTTTGTAGTATCAAGATATTTTTCTAAAATTGGCATAACTTCAATATCAATAGTTTCGATAAGTTCGCCAAAATTACCCACTCTTAAAAGAGCATATAATTTTCTTGATTTCAACATTGCAATCTCAAGTTCGTGAGATTCATCAACATTGTCCACAGCAAAGTTTACGCAATCAATTATGCCTTGATAATTGTGTAATTTGTTATAACAATCAAGTAAATATGCGTTTAACTCAAACATTTTTAGTGGGTCATCAAGTTTTACAACTGTTTTTATCGCTTTTTTTAGATAATCAGCCGCTTCTTTTGGTTTTGAATATGAAAGAATTTTACCAAGTCTTTCGTGAATATTATTTATGACAAGCGAACTATTTGTACCTTGAATATTTTTAACCAAAACTAAAGACATTTGTTGAGCCTTGATGTACATATTAACATCACCAACGTATGCAGATAATTTAACAACATCTGACCAAATGTTTAGTGCTGGCAATTTTTGGTGAATATTTAGTGCTAGTTGAGCTAATAATGTGTGAGTTGATAATGCAAAATCTGATAAGATTGCGAATAGTTTTTTGTTTAAGCTAAAGAATACTCTTTCATTTTTTGCAATATCAATAATAGCTTTCCATAATCTTACATTTTTGAATTCGTATGCTAATTCGTTAACTGGAGTTATGTAGTTTAATCTAATCAAGCTACCAAATAAATCTACAAACGTTCTATCATCAACTTTAAACAATTGATTTAAAAGTACAGGATAGAATTTTAAACCTAAAATTGCGCAAGCAATAAGAATTTCGTAACACATACTATTTTCTTTTTTCAAAATAGTTAAACGTGTTCTAACAACATCTTCAAAGGTTTCAGGAAGAGTAAAATTGATATAATTTCTACTTGTATCAAGCATTAAATTCAGAATTTGCTCAATATGAGCGGGATTTCCGCCAGAAACACTTTGAATAGTTTCTCTCATCGTTTGAGTAACAGTTGCAAACAGTGGATTGTAACTATCAATAAAGTTATCTGTTTGACTGTCATTAAATGGAACTAATGAGATATCTGTATAGTCAGAATCTTTTAAATCACTAGAATATAAATAGTTTTTAATTGATTTATCATCACTGAATAAAACTAGGAATTTAGCATTGTTAACGTTGAATTCAGAAGAAACAAGTAATTTCAAGAATTCATAAGACGTTGCATCAACATATTCTAAATTATCGATAACAAAAATTGTTTTTACACGAGAAGATATAACCTCAAAAACTTTCTTTAATAAGTTAAAAGTTCTAACTTTGTTTTTGAAAATATTTTCGTAATAATCAACGTTTTGCGGATACAAGAAATTCATCAAATCAGAAATTTCTGCAACTGAAAGAGTTGAAAATTCTTGTCTAAAGAATGAGAAGGATTCTTTCTTCAATTGCTCAATATCAACACAGAAGTTTGGTAAGTTAAAGAAGCTTAAAAGCATATCTTGGAACAAACCGAAAGGTGAATTTTGAGTAGTTGGACCACCTTTACCAATCAACCATACAAGCTGATTGTCTTTCAATTCATTCATCGTAGCTTTAAGAACAATATTTTTACCTAAACCACGTTTACCGTTTAAACCAATAATTTTAACATCAGTATTTAGAACTAAGTTAATTAATACACTCTTAGCACTTTGTTGAGTGAATAAACTTGGCGCATATTTAACATTAATATCAGCAACTTTTGGTTCATTCTTTGGAGGTTGCTCTTTACGAGTAATCTTAATTTCTGGAATACTCTTGAATGGAGTCGTAGTTGTTTGCTCATTTACGGCCGTATTATGACGGTTTGGTAAATGATTTTTCTTTAAAGGTAAAATACCTTTAAGCTTTAATTTTGATTGTTGTCGAGAGTTTTTCTTTCTGTCTTCAGAAAATTTCTGTTCAAGTCTGTCTTTTAAAGAAATTTGTTGTTTTGGCTTAACAAAACTTGGCTTTTTAAGTCTTTCTTCTTGAGCTTCTTGTTTTTGTTTTTCTTCATTTTTAATTTTTAATTCAGCTTCTTCAAGCGGTTCTACACCGACTTGACCCAATTGATACGGCAACATATCAAGTTGATCTCTTAAACCTGTTAACTGGTTTTGAAGAATTGAAATTTGGTTTTGTAAATCATGACTGATAGAATTTTTGTTTGTTGAGAGTTTTAATTTATTTTTATTATCTGCACGGCTTTCAAGAGTTCTTCTTGTATTTGCAATAGGTTTGCGTTGGTCATCAATGAACTTTTTAACAGGAGAAAGCAAATCATCATTAGATTTTGCAACTTCTGGAAGCTCAAATGAACGTTTTTTATTTAGATTAATTTGTTTTGGTAATTCAACCTTTTTAGGCTTTTGTTCTAAATGAGGAACAACAAACTGTTTTGGTGGAATTAACTTAGTATCTTGAGAGTTTGAAACTTGTTTTTTGATTTTTGGTGCATTTTGAACTTGATTTTGCGAAAAATCATAACCACATTTTCTACATTGTTTAGCAGTTGGAAAGTTTGCAGACTTACACTCTGGACAAAATTTTAAAAGCTCTGTACCACATTCTATACAAGCCTTATTATAAATAAAGTTGTAAGTATTGCACTTTTTACAGATTGTCCCAATTTTTGAATTACAATGAGGACAAGTTATTGTATTAGCAGGTATTTCTTTTTTACATTTCGGACAAATCATATCAAATCACCTACACACCTAACGCCATTTTAACTTGCTCCATCAATTCAAACAATCGCTTAGAGACTTCTGATTGGGATAAATTTAAAATTTTAGCAATTTCAGCTTGTTTTTTACCTTGAACATATCTTAAATCGTATAAATCTAAAAACTGCTTCGCAATGTTTGTGCTATGAGCGAACATTACTGCATCATAAACTCTTTGTAAAATATCTTTTTGAACAGCGATTTCTTCTGGATTAGGAGAAACGTCAATAAAATCATAAGTTACAGGAGTAGATTGAAAAGTTTTAGCTTGCTGAGGATAGTTGTCATCAAGCGAGATTTCGTTAGTTGGAACAAAATTATCGTGAGTTCGACGCACTCTGCCCTGATTTTTAAGAACCGTAATGATTGAAGTTGAAACAACTTTTTTTAAGTATGGAGCAACAGCAGAAATATCAGTTATAGAATCCAAAAGAGACACAGCACGATTTGAAGCCTCTGCATAAAAATCTTCATACAAGTCCTCATTGCCGACAAATTTTCTATCGGATTTGATATATTTCTCTAGTAATTCGATATGTTCTTGTGATAATTCCAACTTAAAAAACTCTCAACTATAAGCAAAATACTCACAAGAATATCATAACACAAACCAAGAAATTAATTAGAAATTAATGATAAGTGTAAAGTTAGTATTAGGAGCTTGAATTTCGCCTAAAGGTGGTCTTACGTATTTTAAAGTATCTTTAACACTTTGTAACACAATGTTATCAATTTGTTTAGAACCACTAGAAATAACAAAATCAGATGTTACAAGATTACCAGAAGGTGCGATTTTTAAGTCTAACATAATTTTGTTAGAGAATGGTAATTCTGTTGCAACAAGCAAATCACTTTGTAAAGATAATTTCAAAGTTCTACCAGCGATTTGAAGATATTTTCTAATTTTTTGATTATTTGCTACATTTTCTGGAACTTCCCAAGACAATTTAGTAATCTTATTAGAAGTATTTTGTGGAACAGCACCAGCTGGTGGAGTTTGCGTATTTGGTTGAGGTTCAACAGGAACAGCAGGCTCTTGAGTTGGGGCAGGTGCAGCCGGAATCTCAGGAGTGTCAGTTGGTTGTGGCAAATCTGGAATTGGACTGTCTGTTGGAGCAGGTTGAGGTTCTCTCAACTTATTCAAGTCAAACTCTGGAACATCTGTTTCTTCCGCTTTATTAGGGAAAGAAATATTCATATTTTCCATAATTAAATCTTTATTAACATACAAACAAGCACACATCATAACAACTAATACAACTGCCAATTGTGGAGCTCTAGATTTTGGTTTTTCTCCTTGTTGGCTTAAAGAGCTTGTATTATCTTCGTCATATAAATTTGATGAATTGTCTACCATTGCTGCCTCGTCAGTAAGTAATCTCTCTGGATCATCATTAAAACTCATATCCACATTTTCGGGTTGATAAATAGTCTCAATTCCTTGACCTTCTGATATCATACCACTGTTTTCTTGATTTGTACTCATATCATTGAATGAGGAATTTAAGAAATCGTCCAAACTCATACTTTGATTTTCGTTATTTTCTTCATTGTCTTGTTTTAGAGTAGGAGAGTTTTCAGAAACCTCCATTTCCTCATAAGTTTCGGTATAAGGACCAGTTTTTTCTTCGTAAGCTTCTTCTTTAACAGCTAGAGCTTCAAGTTCTCTTTGCTTTTTCTCTTCTTCTTCACGCTCTAAATTCTTCAAACTTTCGTTTAATTCTTCATCTGTAAGAATATCTTCAACACCGTCAAGAGTAATATTTTCACTATTTAAAATCTCATCTAAATCAGACATCATTTTGTCTAATTCTTGAGATTGTTTTTGTTCTTCTTCTTTATCTTCCGTTTCGTAATCATCAAAGTCATCTAAGTTGACGTTTTTCATATCAATATCGTCAATTTTTGGAGCTTTGTACATTTTCTTTTTGTAAGTTTCTTCGTTTTCTTCAAAGATTTTAAGAGTTGGTAAATCAGCGATATCAGTGTCGTCGTCATACGGCACAATTTCTTTTTCTTCTGGCTCTTCTTTGTTTTGAGCAGGTTCTAAGATAGAAGGTTCTTCATCTTGAGATAAATCTTCTGCAAAATCACCTTCAACATTTTCTTCTTCTAAACTTTCTTCGATTTGAGACTCATCTAAATCATCATCAAGGGAAAAAGCTTGAATATCTGGTAAATCAAAACCTGAAAAATCATCATCGTCATCGTCAAAATTTATAGGCGCATCAGGATCAACAACTATATCATCGTCGTCTTCTTCGTCTTCGTCTAATTCTGGTAAAGATTCAATCAATTCTTGTGGTTCATCGTTAGATTGCATATTATTGTTGAAATCTTCTTGTTGATATGAATTTTCTTCATTAAATTGGTTCATTAAGTCATCAGAAGGCTCATTTTCAATATTTTCGTCTTCTACAATATTCAATGGTTCTTCGTTAAAATCATCTTCAAAATCAAGAGATTGTAATTGTTCTTCATCATCATCTACTGAAATTGGAACTAAATCTTCTTCCTCGTCGTCATTATCAAATAACATAAGATTTTCATTTTCAAAAGCTTCTTCATTAAATTGTTGATTAATGTCTTGATCTTCTAAACCAAGCATATGGTCAGAAGGTTCGACACCAATAGACTCTTCCATAGAGTCTTGAGAATAATCTTTTATATCAGAAATTTCATCAATAAGACTATCTAAATCATCTACGTTATCATCGCTTTCATCAATATTTTCAGCTTCAAAATGTTCATCATCAGAAGACTCCATTTCGATAATATCTTGGGACTCATCTTCATTATTATCAAGCTCAAAACTTTCGTCCATTTGACTAAGAGCATCATCAAGCGAGACTTCACCCGTAAGTTCGTCCATTTCTGGAATTTGTACAGATGATTCATCAAATTCTTCTACGAAATCATCTACGGTTGAATTAGATAGGCCTTCTAAATCAATATCTGTTGAAAATTCGTTTCTATCATAAAGTTTTTCACTACCTACAAGTCCTAAAACAGAATCACCATAAACAGTTTCGTCTGTTACAACTTTACGAGAAACAAATTCAAAATTTTCAAATTCGACGGTCTTTTTTCTTAAATCTTGGTTAAATGCCAATTGCTTCATTAAAAATTCGTAATCAGCATTAAAGATATCACCGTCTTCAAGCGGAACAATTAAATTTGAAGCTCTTTCAATATCTTCTGGAGTTGGAACGTAATCTTGTTTACCTTGATTATTTTTAACCAAGTTTTTAAATATTTTTAAATTATAAAGTAAATCTTCATCAACAAAGTAATAATCTTTATTTTCTCTAGTTTTATCCATTTCATCTGGATTAACGCAACCTAAAAACTCAACGCCGGTCATACCTTTTTCTAGACGTAAAATCAAGTATAAATCTGGAGTGATACCCAATTCAAAATGAGATTTAGGGATAAAAATTTCGCCTGCATTATCAACTAATCTAGCATCAATTCTGATAGAACCAGCATAGACATCAGCAATATCCAATCTTTCTAGAACCTTGTTGATTGAATACATGCTATATAAATTAGTTGCTTCAATATTTAAAGAAAATAATAGTTTTAAGGCAGAACGTGCAGCAATAACGTTTGCAAAAGCTCTGCGCTTAACAAGTTCATCTTGAAATAGCCCAGCAGTCGTCTTTGCATCTTGCAAATCTTCTTGAGTAAGCTCTATTAAATTAGCTTTGTCAAAAATTCCCATACGTCCCTTCCTATTTATCATGATTACACGAGATATAGAAATATTCCATATTTGACCACAAATGTTAACTTTTGTAAACCATGTTTTTACAAAAAGGCAATTTTCAAAAACAAAAAGACTTTACATGAATGTAGGTAGTTAAAAGTTAGTTTATAGGAGTTTAGGTTATGGTTAATTCAATTGGTTTATCAAATGTTTCATTCGGTGCAGTTCCACAAGCAACAGCAAATGCAAGACAATATATGCAAGCACCATCAAATTTCACAGGCGCAACTGCAGCAGATACAGTAGAAGTTGCTGGTAAGAAAAAAGGTAGCACAGCTAAAAAAGGTATCATCGGTACAATCGCAGGTGTAGTTGTTGCAGCAGCAGCATTATACGCAGGTGTTAAAACTGGTAAATTAACTAAAGTTGAAAATGCTTCTAAATGGACTGAAAAACTTCAAAATTTAGCTTTTGAGGGTGGTTCATACGTTAAAAAAGGTGTTGATTACGTAACAACAAAAGGTAAAGATTTATACGCAAAATTCGCTAAAAAAGGTGCTGGCGAAATGAAACCATTCCCAGAAAAAGATGCTAATGGTCAATTATACTTCCAATTCGCAGCAAACGAAACAAAATAATAACAGCCATAACTAAATAATTACACTTAGAAGAATGTAATCTCGGTTACATTCTTCTTTGTTTGTAACAAAACCGTAATAAATGGTCGAACATGCCTAAAAACAAGGCAATTATTTATAAAACATGAACTTTATATATATGTAGGTAGTAGTTTAGGTTTTTATAGGTGGTTTTATGACAATCGGTTTATCAAATGTTTCATTTGGTGCAATTCCACAAGCAACAACAAATGCAAGACAATATATGCAAGCACCATCAAATTTCACTGGTGCTTCTGAAGCAGATACAGTAGAAATTACTGGTAAGAAAAAATCCAGCAATGCCAAAAAAGGTATTATTGGCACAATTGCAGGTGTAGCAATCGCAGCAGCAGCTCTATACACAGGTGTAAAAACTGGTAAATTAACTAAAGTTGAAAACGCTTCTAAGTGGACTGATAAACTTCAAAATTTAGCTTTTGAAGGTGGTTCATATGTTAAAAAAGGTGTTGATTGGGCTGGAACAAAATTAACATCACTAAAACCTGCAAAAGCTGAAAAACAATTCACAGATCAAGAAGCTTCAATCCTAAAACGAGTTGCAGAAGGTATTAAAAATGATGTTCGTAACGGTAATATTGACTCAGCATGTTGGTCAGATATACTATAAAAATAATTAAATAATGCTTTAAAATGACCAACTGTAGTTGGTCATTTTTTATTGTAAAAAATATTACAAAAATCAATAAAACCCTTCATAAAAAGGCAATTTTCATGCGAAAAAATACTTTATATAAATGTAGTGGTTTTAAAGGTTTATATTTTATTGGAGGTTTAGGTTATGGTTTCAGGAATTTCAAACATTAGTTTTCAAGCAAAAATTGCAGAAAAAAATGGCAATCACACAGCGCCAATCAATTATTACAAACAAGCTCAACTTAGAGAATTAGAAGCTGATAAATTTGAATTATCAACTAAAAAAGAAGCTCCAAAAGAAAGCGCTTGGGCAAAATTTGCAAAATCAATCGGCGAAAGTGCAAAATCAATAGCAACTCAAACAGCTGAATCATTTGCAAAATCAGCAGCAGAAGAATTAATCAGAAACGCTGCAAAATAGATTTTAAAAGAAAAGAAGAAGAGGCGAGCCGAAGGCTCGCCTCTTCTTCTTTAATCAAACATAAACTCTGAAAGTATCAAATTACTTATCAAAAAGCCTTTTGTATTAAAGGCATAACCATTTTCAGTTTTCACAAAATAG
>CAVCIU010000006.1:0-55380 GCA_963602355.1 Methanobacteriaceae archaeon | reverse complement strand
CTATTAAAATTGATACTTATCCAAACAGAGTATTCAAAGGAAAAGTTGACAGTATCCAAAAAGCATCTGGTGCAAAAGCAAGCTTATTTCCTCCAGAAAATGCCGTAGGTAGTTATGTAAAAGTAGTACAAAGAATTCCTGTAAAAATCACATTTGATGATGATATTACAAAATTCAATATCGCACCAGGAATGAGTGTTGTACCAAAGGTTAAGATTAAATAATGGACGCAACAAAAAAACAAGAAAAAAAGACTCCATTATGGTTGTTGTCTTTAATAGTTACAATGCCAACGTTCTTCGCATTCTTGGCAACAAGTGCGACAAACGTTGCCTTGCCTCATATTGCAGGTTCATTTGGTTCAACAAATGATGAAGCAAAATGGGTTGTAACTAGTTATATGATTGCTAACGGCATTTTTTTACCATTGACTGGTTGGCTAGAAAGAAAACTTGGTAGATTAGATTTCCTTAAAATCTTTATCACAATGTTTACCATCGGCTCTATAGTTTGTACAGTAGCACCAAGCCTTGTAATACTTATTTTAGGTAGAATTATTCAAGGTATCGGTGGTGGTGTACTTATGCCATTATCTCAATCAATTCTTTTACAAGAGTATCCAAAAAATAGAAAAGGTGATGCTATGGCGGTATTTATTTTCGCTATTATGGTTTCATCAATTATGGGTCCTACTGTTGGTGGTATGTTGGTTGATTATTTTTCTTGGCAATGGATATTTATTATTAATATTCCAATCGGTATTTTGTCATTGATTTTAATCCCAATGACTGTTAACGATACTGCAAAATCTAGAAGTAAAGAAGCTGTTGATTTTATGGGCTTTTTATTCTTGGTTTTATGGTTGTTCTCAATGCAAGTCGTACTTGATAAAGGTCAACAATACGGCTGGTTTGATTGTACTTGGATTTGTTGGTTAAGTACATTCTCTCTAGGTTGTATGTTTATGTTTATTATTTGGGAATTAGAGGTTAAAGAACCAATCGTAAACTTGAGAGTATTCAAAGATTTGAACTTCTTTATTGGTACAATTCTTGGGGTTTTGGTAAATATTATGGTTTGCGTTACTATTATCCTTTTGCCTCAATTCTATCAAGGTTTAATGGGTTATACCGCATCTTTGACAGGTTTGGCTTTGGCAAGTAGGGTTATCGCATGTGTAATGTTATTATTTATTGGTAAACTTTGTCAAATGTACGATGTAAGGGCAATTATCGCATTTGGATTTTTGTCATTGGGTACATCAATTTGGTTGTGTACAAGCTTGAACATGCAAGTTTCGCCAACAACAATTGTTTTATCAAACTTCTTCTTTGGGATTGGTGCTGTTTGCGCTCTTGTTCCAATTTCAGCACTTGCACTAGGAACTTTGCCAAAAGATAAAATTGCAGATGCTGCTGGTGTTCACAGTTTGACAAAATGCGTTACGGGTTCTATGTTTACTTCACTTGCTGCAAGTTTTGCCATAAGTCTTTCTCAAGTTCACCAAACATATTTACTTAAAAATATGACTGTTTATAATCCAATATTTATGCAGCATTTTTCTGCACTAAAACATTTCTTTGCTCACAATTACGCACTTGTAACCGCTGGTCATCAAGCAAATGCAATACTTTATAAACAACTTTTGGCGCAAGCTAAACTTTGTGCATTCGCTGATATATTCCAATTCGCAGCATTAGTAACGTTTATGGTAATTCCATTGGCATTCTTGCTAAAACTTACAAATGCAAAGTCATAGGGAATATTAAACGTTTATTAATTAAATCTTTCAAAGATATCGTCGACGTGTTTTAAGTATGTTTTGTAGTCAAAGCACGCATTGATTTCTTCTTCTGTTAGATGTTTTAATACATCTGCATCTGAAAGAAGATTTTCTTTGAAATTGCCGTCGTTATCAAAAGCGTCAAGGGCATTTCTTTGAACTAATCTGTAAGCATCTTCTCTTGTTAGGCCTTTTTCGACAAGGGTTAACATTATTTTTTGAGAAAATACGATTCCACCAAATGAATTTGCATTTTTTGTCATATTTTTTTCGTTAATTTTTAAATTTTCTATTAATTCAATGACTCTGTTTAACATAAAGTCGATAAGAATTAAGCTATCAGGGAAAATAATTCTTTCCGCTGAACTGTGAGAAATATCTCTTTCGTTCCAAAGAATGACATTTTCTAATGCTGCGATAGAATTGCTTTTTACAACTCTTGCAAGTCCGCACAAGTTTTCGCAAAGAATAGGGTTTTTCTTATGAGGCATTGCAGAAGAGCCTTTTTGTTTTGATGAGAAACCTTCTTCAAGTTCTCTAATTTCAGTTCTTTGCATGTGTCTGATTTCTGTTGCAAATTGTTCGATTACGCTTGCAATTAGCGCTAGGTTTTGCATATAGAATGCGTGAATGTCTCTTTGGATAATTTGTGTTGAAATTCTTGCAGGTTTTAAACCAAGTTCTTTGCAAGTGATTTCTTCTACTTTTGGATTGACGTTACTGTATGTTCCGACAGGTCCAGAAATTTGACCTACTCGAGCATTTTCAGCAGCTTTTTCAAGGTTAGATTTTTCTCTTTCTAAAATATCAACCCAGTTTAAAAGTTTTAGTCCAAAAGTCATAGGTTCTGCTTGAACTCCATGAGTTCTTCCTATACATAGAGTGTTTTTATAAACAAACGATTTTTCCTTCAAAAGTTTAATTAATTTGTCTAAATCTTCAAAAATTATATCACTGCTTTCCTTGATTTGGAGAGCAAAAGCGGTATCTATAACGTCAGAACTTGTAAGTCCAACGTGCATATATTTTGCATACTCGCCAAGACTTTCATTAACGTTAGTCAAAAATGCCAAAAAGTCATGTTTTATCTCGTTTTCAATAATGTTAATTTTTGTTAAGTCGAATTTTGCTAATTTAGAAATTTGTTCATAGTCGTTAATAGAAATTGTGCCAAGCTCTGAATATGCCTTGCAGACTGCAATTTCGACTTTTAGGTAGTACTCAAAACGTGTTTGAATATCCCAAATTTTCTTCATTTTTCCTCTTGAATAACGTTCTATCATACGAATATCATACTACAAAAAGGCAATTTTTTTATAAAAAATAACTTTATATAAGTACGAGAGATTAAAAGAGGACATTTTAGCATGGCAGAAGTTAATAACAAATTTAATTCTTTTGGTTACATCACTGACCCTCAAGAAGCTGCAAAAGAAAGAAAAGATGCTAAATTAGCTAAAATTAAGAAAGAACAACAAGCTCGTTCTCAATCTCTTTTCGACCAACTTCAAGAACAACGTAAAGTATACAAAGAAGTTAAAAACGCATTTTATCAAGCAAAATCTGAAAATCATAGATTAAAAGAAAGAACAAGATTGTATCATTCTAGCGAATATCTTCGCAAACAAGATCAAGACAAATACGATGCTTCAACAATCGAAACTAAAGAAGCTGAACGTACTAGAGATATTGAATTATCAAGACTTCAATCATTCACAGATAGCTACTGTTCTTCTCAAAGACAAGGTATGTTGATTAGCATTTTTGCTGATTAATTAAACTTTGTTAAAGATTTTTAATCTCATGTATTGATTTTTTTCTTTTTTTTATATATCTTTATTGTAGAGATATAAATAAAAAGGAAGTTTTGAAATGACAATCAACTTAAAAAATAAAGCATCAATCGTTAAAAAATATGGTAAAGACGAAAAAGATACTGGTTCTACAAGTGTACAAATCGCTATGATGAGCCAAAAAATTTCTGAATTAACAGAACACATGAAAGCTAACAAAAAAGATTTCGCTACAAAACGTGGTCTATTAATGTTAGTTGGTAAAAGAAAAAGACTTTTATCATATTTAAAAGATACAAACTTAGACGGTTACAGAGAATTAGTTAAAAAATTAAAAATCAGAGGCTAATCTCGATAAGGTTTTAAAAGGGCGACACAACTTCGTTGTGTCGCCCTTTTGTTTATTGTAAAACCACCTACATATTATTTATCAAATCTTTGTTAATTTCTTTCATCATGTCTTTATCATCAAGTTTCATGGCATAACTCATTGCTTTTTGAAGTAGAGATTTTGCTTTATCTTTTTTCTTGTAATCAGACATTAATTGACCTGCGCGCTTGTAGTTGATAGCGATTTTGTCAGTTGAATCTATTTTAGTGTAGTTTTGAATTGCATCTGAATAATATTTAAGCGCTCTTTTTGGCATGTTAAATTTATCGTATGCAGTTGCTGTATTGCTTGATACAAAGCCTTTTACTTTTGGTTTATCGACACGAGTTGCAATGTCTTCGGCTTCACCGTAGAAATCGAAGGCTTTTTTATCATATTTATCAGCAAACATGTTTGCCATTTTTGTTAGAAATGTTGTTTGAGCTTCGTCATTTTCTGCCTCGCCTGCATAGCCAATTGCGATGAAATAGTGGTCGATTGCTGGTTCAAACTCATTTACATCATCATAGATTTTTGCCATTGAGTAATGCGTTTGGAATTTCAAATTTTTATCGTTTGAATTTTCAAGAGTTTGTTGGTAGCAGATTAGAGCTTCTGGTAATTTATCTTGTTTGTCATAGATTTTGCCCATTTCAAACGTAATTTTTGGTTTGATTTCTTTGTCTTCCGCAGTATCAGTCAAAGCTAGGGCTTCTCTGAATTGTTCAATAGAAGCTTCTTTTTTAGCTTTTATAAATTTATTTTTTAAATCTTTGTCTTTATCTTCCGCTTTTTGTGGTTGAACTTGTTGAGGCTGTGCTGGTTGTTGACTTTCAGTCTTAGGTTCTTCTTTCTTTTCAGGGAAGTTTACCAAAAAGTCTACGTTAACTTCGTCGTCGTCGTATTTGTAGTTAACGTCTTGTAAAAATACGGCATCAACCCAGTTTTGAACAACCTTTGAATCTTTATTTAAGGTGTCAGAAATGTATTTATCAAGTAATCCACCTGCATTTTTTAGGTTTGATTGGATTAATTTGATATTTGGGCTATCTTTTGCAACTTGTTTTTTGATAAGTCCAATATAGCCGTCAACTTCTTCCATCAAATCTTCTGGAGTTGCGATAGCAACAGCTGTATTTTTAAAATCTTTTAGAATTTGCGCGATGTTAATTTTAGTGCTACGTTGGCTCAATGGTGTATGAGATTTGCACAAACCGTTTTCGTTTGTGATTTCAGAGTGTTGAGGTTGAGGTGTCTGAACCATGTTTGAACGAGTTTCAGCACCAGAAGGAAGTTGAGTCTGTCTTTCTTCAGCATAAGCTAACCCTTTACTTTGCTGAAGATTTTCACCTTCTTGCTGGGTTTCTGCAGAAGCTTTTTGAGACTCCTCTTCATTATTCACTTGTGGTTTTGTAATTGGATACTGTCTCGGTCCAACTCTTGGTATCATACGTTAATCCCCAAAATTAAACATATCTCTATTCACATTATCTCATTTGTTTTAATAAATTAGACCATACGTTTAGTGTACTTTTTTTATTTAATGATAATTTTTTAAAAGTCCATATTTACTACAACAAAAAGATGTAGTATAATGTTAGGAAAAACCCTAAGGATATATTGAATGAAAAACTTTCTCGGCAAAATAAAGAATTTTACTAAACAGATTACAGAGGTTGAAAACAACTTATATACTGGTAAAAAAGATTTTTTAGAAATATATGAAAGAAATGCCGAACTAGAAAAGGAAATTGAAGAAAGAACATATGAGTTGAAGGTTGCAAACCAACGTATGTTAACTTTGCAACACATCTGGGATATGATGAATTCTGCAAAACCTATTTCTAGTGTTCTAAAAACTACTGTAGAAACTCTTCAAACAGAACTTAATTATTTAAGTTGTGTGATTATTCAAAAAGAGAATGATGAAAACGGTGATTATGCTGAAATAATTGCTATGTCAGAAGATGATAATACAGAAAGAACTTCAAAATTATTCAAAGGTCATCTAAAATCTAACCGACTACTTTATGATAAGAATAAATTAGTTTGGAAGGCTTTAGTTAAGAATGAAATAACTCATAGCAAAGACCTTAGAGCTGGTTTAGAATCTTTATTTGTGGATTTAGATGAAGAAGCAATGGAGAGCATTTTATCAAATGCGAAATGTCGTTCATTTATTGTCCTTCCTTTGAAAACAATTAATAAAGATTTTGGTGTACTTTGTGTAATGTCTTATCGTGAAGAACTTACAGAAGGTGAATTAGATTTCTTAAAATTATTTGCAAGACAAATTGAGCTTGCGTTGACTATCGTAAACTTATTTAAGGTTGTAAAAGACCAAGCTGTAACAGATGCTTTAACTGGTTTGTACAACAGAAGATATTTCCAAGAATGTCTTGATAAAGAGGTTACTCGTGCAAAACGTCAACATCAACCATTTACAATCATTGGTATCGACTTAGATCACTTAAAACATATTAACGATAAGTTTGGACACTCTTTGGGTGATTTGGCTATTCAACAAATTTCAAATGTTTTAAAACAAAACGCACGTTCAATCGATATTCCTGTAAGAATGGGTGGTGAAGAGTTTAACGTACTTCTTCCTGGTATTGATTCAAATGGTGGTATGATTGCTGCAGAAAGAATTAGAAAGGCTATTGAAAATTCACCTATTGAAATTGTAGGTAAAATTACTGCGAGTTTGGGTGTTGCAACCTTCTTAGAGCAATCTGATGATATTGAAGAGTTGTTAGAATTAACAGACCAAGCGATGTATCAGTCAAAACGTAACGGCAGAAACCAAGTTACATTAGCAAAAGCTAACAATCAATCCACATGGCAAGAACGTGCAATTGATGCGTTTATTGATATTTTATCAAAACAAAGAGTTCCTGTTGAACAAGGTATTTCTAAAGAATTATGCGACAAGTTAAAAACTTCAACAGTAGACAGTAATTCACCTAAAGAAATGGTTTATACTGTTGCAGATATGCTTGCAAAAACATACAATCCTTCTCATTTAGAAGGTTCCACAAAATCAAAATTACTTATTGCAACAATGCTTGCAAAACATTTTGAGCTTGCGCCAGAAGAACTTGATAACTTAAAAGTTGCAATGCTTTTATATGATATTGGAAATTTGATGCTTCCAAAAGAGCTTCTTCAAAAGAAAGAACCTTTATCAGATGAAGAATTGGCTCATATTAAAGAACACCCTGTAATTGCAGCTAGAGAAATTTTAAAACCAATTTCAGATATTCAAGACGTAATTCCTATTATTGAAAAACACCACGAAAATTGGGACGGTACAGGTTATCCTAATCACATAAAAGGTCCTGAAATTCCTCTTGTTTCTCAAATTATTCTTATTACAGATGCTTATTTTGCAATGACTGAAAAGAGACCTTATAGACAAGAATTGTCTAAGGAAGAAGCTCTTGAAGTTATTAAAGAAGAAGCAGGCAAAAAATGGAATGAGTCTTTAGTAAAAGAATTCATACATTTAATCGGTAAGCACGAAAATTCAATAAAATTAGGCTAATTAAAAAATATAAATAGCGATAAGTGCAAAGATTATAATTGGTATATTAAAGTGTAAAAATGTTGGTACACAAGTATCTTTGATGTGGTCGTGTTGACCGTCTGCGTTAAGTCCAGAAGTTGGGCCAAGAGTTGTGTCAGAAACAGGTGAACCGGCATCACCCAATGCTGCTGTTGCAGACATTAAAATGATTGAAGCTGGAACAGAAAGTCCTAATTTAACACAAATAGGAACGAATAAAACTGTTAAAATCGGAATAGTACCGAATGAAGTTCCAATTCCCATAGAAATAAACAATCCGATTAATAGCATTGAAAATGCTGCTAAGAATTTGTTTCCTTCTAAGTATGGTGCAACTGAATTGATTAGAGTTTCAATTCCTCCACCTTCTTGTAATACTAATGCAAACCCTGCTGCAATAAGCATTACAAAGGCAATGTTACCCATAAGTAATATACCTTGATTAAATAAGTCGTCTGATTTTTTGTGGTCAACTACACCAGTTGCGAAAATGATTGTTAAACCAATAACAGCGCCTAAAGGCAATGAACCTGTTATTAATTGAATTAACAAAGTCGCAACCGCTGCAAGAATAACCATTAAATGCTTTTTGTTGAAAACAACATCTTCTTCTGTTAAAAAGCTTTCATCAGTTGGAACTATTGCTAAATCTTTGTAATCTCTAGGTTTTCTATAACTTACAAAGATTGAAATCAACAATCCAACAAGCATTGCTAAACCTAAAAACCAATTTACGTGCCAAACTTGTCTCATTGTTACTGGGATACCGCTTTTTGTCATATAGTCAGCAATCAAGCCTTGAAAGATAAGACCGAAACCTGCTGGAATAACGATATATGGCATTTTTAAACCAAATGCTAAAGCTGATGCTATCATTCTTCTATCAATTCTCAACTTGTTCATTAAAGATAATAAAGGTGGAATTAATATTGGAATGAAGGCAATGTGTATTGGAATTAAGTTCTGAGAGGCAATTGCCATAAGAATAATAACCAATACCAAATATCTTTTTTTACCGTTAATAATTTTTTCTAAAGATTTTGATAGAAGTTTTGCCAATCCTGTTGTTGTGATTGCTGCGGCAAAAGTTCCTAACAAAATATATGACAATGCTGTTTCTGAGTTTGCTCCCATACCGCTAATGAATAAGTTCATTGTTTTAGTAAAACTGAAATGTGAAACTGTTCCAGCAACGATTGTCGACAATATTATGGACAAAATAACATTGACTTTGCATAAACATAGAGTACAAAGTACAATTACTGATATTAAAATTGGGTTTAGTAAAATACTGTAGTCCATAAATCAATAATAGCACTTAAAGTAGTTTTTAAAAGTTAATTATTCAAATAAGTAACAAAAGTAAACGCATTAAATTCCATAGAACCGAACATAATTTTTAATTGGTGATTTGGTAATTCTTCGTATTTTAGAAAATAAATATCTTCTGAGCCAAAATCATCTTCTGTTTCGTAAGCCTCTATCTTAGCTAACATTGAATGACCTTGATAAAATTTTAGATAAACCTTGTTGTTTTCTTTTTCGCCTACAACTTTGTAATGTCCAGGGATAAGAATTTGACCATTAATATAAACAGGTACTGGTAAATTTAGTAATGGAAGTGCAGTGTTGATATTAGTCAAAAGTTCTGCATCGCTTCCAGAACGATTTATGTCCATACCCTTCATTGGTTTTTGACCGCCACGTTTATTTTTGTTTTTTTGTTTTTCTAATTCTGATACAACCTCTTCAAATTCCTTGTTTGTAATAGGTTTTTGACCGTCCCAAGCGTTATCAGGATTGCCTATAGAACTCCAATCTACATCTTCTGCGTAAACTACTCCAAATGACATAGATATTGTTAGTATTAGTAGACATAACAAAAATTTTCGCATATAATATACTATAATGATTTTTCAAGAAAAGTAAAATAGTTTACTAATTTTAAAAATCTAAATTAAGTCGACAAAAAGGATTTTATATGACTAATACTGTTGTATTTATTATAATCGCAATTTCTGTATCATTTATTATATATCTTTCGTATTTGCTAATCTCTTTTACCCAACCGGCAAAGAAAAAAGAGTTACAAATTAGCTTGGAAGATATGTTAAAGCAGATTGAAATGCTTTATAGACAAAGAAAATATGAAATTGTAGAAAATGTTTCTCTTGAATATTTGAAAACTCAACCAGATGCAATCGAAATTAGAGAGTATTTGGCAAAAACTTTCTACGCAAGAGATAAAATTTATGATGCCATAAGTGCAATTTTACAAATCTTAGAAAGAAATAAAGACAACATTGCTATGCATGTTTTGCTTGCAAAATGTTATAAGAAAATTAATCAAACATCAAAAGCTGTTAACGAATATAAATTAATTCTAGATTTAGATCCTGATAATAGCATTGCTATCAGAGAATTGGCAGATATCTATCTTGCTCAAAACCAAAAAATTTCTGCTATTAAAATGTACAAAAAGTTTGAAAACTTTGTTGACAGTAATGCAGAATTGTTAAAAGTAAAATTGATTTTGGCAGGTTTACATACTGATTTAGAAGAATACAACGAAGCTTTTGAAGAATTATTCAGCATAAAAGAAGTTTACCCAGAAGATATGGAAGTAAACAAAAAACTTATTGAACTTTATATCAAAACAAAAGATTTTGAAAATGCTACAAATTTATGTAAAGAGCTATTGATGAGTATTCAAGATGATAACTTCTCTTTGTGGTTATTGCAAAATCTTGTAAATATCTATTATGCACTTAAAAATTATGACGAAGCTTTAGAATACGCAAATAGCATGTTAGAACACCCATTTGCAGATAAAGTTTCTACAAAAGCTCTTATTGCAAAAATCTACATTTTAAAAGGTGAATTTAATAAAGGTTTGGATTATTTATTAATCTTAGCTGAAAATAATCCAGAAAATGTTGAAATTAGAAAGATAATTGCTCAAGCATATATTGACGAAAAACAATATACAAACGCAGTTACAACTTATAAGGAAATCTTAGATTTGGTTCCTCCTCGTGAAGTTGCTCTTGTTCATTCTGATATGAGTAATTTGTATATTCAATGGGCAATGGATTTGTTTGAAGAAGGCGAATACACAGAATGCTTTAAATTATTCCCTCTTGCAATTCAATACAACGAGTCAAATCCGCAAATTTACTTCCAGTTAGGTAAAGTAAATATGCACATTAAGAGCTACAATGAAGCAATTAATCAATTGAGAAAATCTCTTGAGTTAGATCCTGTTCAACCAGAATGTTATATTTGCTTATCTGAATGTTATGAAGTTATCGAAAATATTTACGAAGAAAAAATTGCTTTGTTAAAAGCCATTAAATATGATAACGAAAATCCGTATGCTCACTATAGATTGGCAAAATTATATGCAAGACAAAGAGATACAGAAAACGAAATTTCTTCTCTACGTAGAGTTATTCAACTAGACCCAGACCATATCGGTGCAAGACACCAACTTGCATTGATTTATGAAAGTCAAGGTGCTATTTCTGATGCCATAGAAATGTATGAGTCAATTCTAAAACGTGATCCGGAAAACGAAACCGCTAAAGAAAATCTTGAAATGTTGAGAGAAGAAGGTTAAAAGTTTTTTATAATGAAGAGGGCGATTTGTTTTCAACAAATCGCCCTCTTTTAATTAGTACATATAAATTATAGCTTCTCGCCTTTTTGGTTATAGAGGATTAATTTTAGGAGCTTTGATAAGTTCTAAAATTGCACCGCCGATAGATTCGTTTGGATCAAATGGTGGGTCAACTGGAGGTTCTTTAATGTTGTCAGCTAACATTTTCACTAATGGACCAAATGTATCAGGAACTAAGATTCTTCTGTATACACCTGATAATAATGATTGAACGTTTGGTGAACGGTTTTCGTTGAATTTTGAGAATGTGCCGTAGTACATTTTATCAACACCTTTAACGTTTTCCATTGCCATTGAGTTAGCAATGTATAAACCTTCACAAATTTCAGCTTCGTCTTTTGCGTTGTTTAACATTTCTGCAAGAGCGGGGATTGCTTTTTCTCTAGCATTTACAAATAAGTTTACTTTGTCATTGTCGAACTGACAATATGGTTTTTCTTTTGTAGACATGATAGGTTTTTTGAATACTCTATCTTTTGGTAATTCAAATTTGTCTTCTTGTTGTTTTGGTTGTTCTGCAACTACTGCTGGTTTTTCTGCTGGTTTTTCAGATTTTTGAAAAACATCTGTTGCAGGTTGGTTTAGGTTAACTCCGCTTGAAAATGTGATTTTTGGAGTGTTGCCAAACATCAAGTTTTGTCTTGATTTTAAAAGCATTGAGCTTTTGATTGCGTTTACTTTCATTTTTCCTTCCTTTATATATTTAATCTACCTATTATTTTTTAAATTGTTTTTGAAATGCGTCTCTTATGTATTCGATAACTGCGCCACCTACTTCTTCGTTTGGATCATAAGAAATATTTTTATGTGGTGTTTTAACGTTATCCATCATTGTTTTTACTAGTGGTCCAAAGGCATCTGGGTTAAGAGTTTTTCTGTAAAAGCCAGATAAGAAGGTTTGAACATTTGGGGATTTATCGTCGTTGAATTTTGACATTCTGTAGTATAAAGAGCCCATATTTTTTGTTCCTGCTTCTGCCATTTGGTCTGCAATAAAGATACATTCAGTTTTTTCTTCTTCTGATTTAGCATTATCAACAAGTCTTGCTAATCTTGGAATTGCCATTTCTTTGTTGCGAACGAAACAGTCGATTTTATCTTGGTCAAAAAGCGCAAAAGGACGAGTCGCTGTAGGCATTTCACAAGGTTTGTATGCCTTCGGCGTAAATTCCTTTACTATTCTTTCTGTTGTGTATCTAATCGGTTGAATCAATTTTCTCTTCCTGTTTCATATCGTCATAACTTTGGAACACTCTCGTTATCTTGTTGTAAACGTCGTGTAAGAAGGTTCGAGCTTCAAATGTTCGCTTAGAGGTTTCTACCTTCTTTTCTTCCTCAACTTCTTTCGGCTCAAATATTCCGAATAACGAGAAGAGTTTCTTTTTGGCATCTTGGAGTCGGTCGGAGACTTTCTTTTCTATTGAAGCTTTGAGTTCTCCAAACATTGCCGTTATTTTGTCTTGTATATCAAATACTTTGTTGAAAAACTTACCTGTGGCTTGCATTATGTTTGCTGGTAAATTTTTTACGAAATTTGTGGTTGGAATTAAGACTTTGTTTAATAAAACCTGTGCTGGTTTTGCTAATATTGATTGGGCTTGTGCTAATTTTGCAGCCATTGCAGAAAGTTTTTGTGATACGTTCATCATGGTTGCTTCAAATTTTGCGAGAGCCATGAGCCTGTTTTGGTAAGCTTGCTCGTTTTGTTGGGCTCGAAGCTTTTGGGCTCGAAGCATTGCACCAATTGCAGCACACTCATTCCAGCTCATTTCCCCAGGTTTGGCGCTGAAATCTGCTTTTTTTGCAGAGCCAGTTCCCATACCTCCTGAGCAAATTGGACATGCTCCTGGTGGCAATCCGTGAGGACACAAGCCTCCTGATGCTTTATTTGTTTGTACGGCTAATGGTGTACCCATAATTCTTTAAACACTTCCATTAAGACTAACGTTGGGTGTGCCAAAATTCGACAATTAGGGTAAAAACTCATACTCAAACTGAGGGTAAAAAGTATTAATGCCTTACTTTGCTCGAAGATTGGCGATTTTTATAGCATTCCGGCTTTTACGGCTGCGGCACAGCTGGAGATATTCACTCCATTTCCTATGTTTTTATCGTATTTTAAACATGTTTTTGAAACAATATAAAAAGGTGTATTGTTAACATTTTTTAAGAGATTTCTTTACGTTTCTGCCTTATTTTTAAAAATGTTGTATTATAGTCATAATATGGAAAATTTATACGAACACGTACCACCTACGAAATTAAGAAATAAAGACGAAAAGTTTACACCACCAAAAACAGATGCTTTTTGGTTATGGGTTGCGGATTACGTTTTCTTTCACATGATTGAAAATAGATTTTTTGCTCTTAGATATAAGAATGCCGATAAAGTTTTTAATAGAGACACATCTGCACCTACAATCTTGTTTGCACCACATACAAATTGGTGGGACGGTCTTGTAGGTTATAATCTTTGCAGAAGATTATTTAAAAAAGAAATTCGTATTATGGTAGAAGAACTTAATCGCTTTCCATTGTTGAGACGTTGTGGGGCATTTTCTGTTAATAAGAAATCAGCTCAGTCATCAATGCCTGCTCTTAAATTTGCGGCAGAAACAATTGGAGATTTGAATAATTTCTTGTATATTTTCCCGCAAGGTATTATTATGCCTCCAAACTACAGACCTATTGAATTTCAAACAGGTATAACTTATATTGCACAAAATGCAGTTAAGAAGTTTGGCAAGGTTAACTTAGTTCCAATTGCAGTAAATTATATGTTTTTGAGAGCTAATAAACCAGAAGTTTTAGTTGATTTTCAAGAGCCAATTGTTCTTGAAGATGCAAAAGTTGATAGAAAAGAATATACACAATATTTAGCTGAAGTTTTAGAAAAAGCATGTGATAATCAGTTCAAAGAAATCTCAGAAGGTAAACTTGAAGAGTATGATACTTTGTACCAAGAACCACTTCAATGGTACAGAAAAATTGAACAAAGATTGAAACACATTGAAATTAAAGGCTCTGGAATTTAACTAGTGAATAGGTTTTAGTGAATAGTGAATAGTGAATAGATTTTCTAACCTTTATTCACAACTTACAACTTACTATTTTATAATCAAGTTTCCTATTAAGTAAACAATGTATGCTACAAACCATGCAATTGCGCATTGAACTGCTACGACAAGAACTGCGTACCAATTACCCAATTCTCTTTTTACTGTTGCAATTGCTGCAACGCAAGGTGTGTATAATAATGAAAATACCAAGAATACAAAGGCTGTTAGTGGTGTGAACAACATTGGTAATTTATCCAAATCACCGTTTAACAATACTGTCAACGTACTTACAACACTTTCTTTTGCCATAAAACCTGTTAAAAAGGCTGTTGATATTCTCCAATCACTTATGCCTAAAGGTTCAAACACTGGTGTTACAAAGTTACCTAACATTGCTAATAAGCTTTGTGCTGAATCTGTTACCAAATTCAATTTTGCATCAAATGTTTGTAAGAACCAAATTATAATTGTTGCGTAGAAAATTACTGTAAAAGCTTTTGTAACAAAGTCTTTGGCTTTTGAATAAATTAATCTATAAACATTCAACGCATCAGGCATTCTATAATTTGGTAATTCCATTACAAACGGAACAGGTTCACCTTTAAAGAAGGTAAATTTCATTATGTATGCAAAAATTATACCGACGATAATTCCTATAAAATACAAGCTCAATATAACTTGTACTTGATTTTTAGCGAAAAATGCAGCTGTGAATAAAACATATATTGGCAATTTAGCAGAACAACTCATAAATGGAGTTAAGAAAATTGTCATTTTTCTGTCTCTTTCAGAAGGCAATGTTCTTGTTGACATGATTGCCGGAACTGAACAACCAAAACCGATTAACATAGGAACAAAACTTCTACCAGATAAACCGATTTTTCTCAAAATCTTATCCATAACAAAGGCTACACGAGCCATATAACCACTGTCTTCAAGTATTGATAAGAAGAAGAATAGTACAATGATTACAGGTAAGAAACTCAAGACTGCACCAACACCTGCAAAAATACCGTCAATGATTAATGAATGTACGACAGGATTTAAGCCATACAATGTTAACATACTGTCAGTGAAATCTGTAACTTCCATAATGCAGAATTGCATTACTTCTGATAAAAATGTTCCGACAGGTCCAAATGTTAAATAGAAAATCCCTGCCATAATCGCAAAGAATGCTAACATTGCTGTGTATTTACCTGTCAAAACTTTGTCTAATCGTCTTGAGAATTTATCGCCAATTGTTTCACCAACTGGTTTATGAACAAATTCATTTGAAAGTTTTTCAATAAAAGAAAATCTCATATCTGCAAGAGCTGCAGCATTATCAAGACCTCTTTCTTTTTCCATTTGCGAAATTAAATCGTTCAAAGCTTTAATATCATTTTTAGGTAAGTCCAATGATTTTAAAATTAAAGGGTCTCTTTCCACAAGCTTTGTAGCCGCAAAGCGAAGAGGAATATTAACCTCAGTTGCATGGTCTTCAATCAAGTGGCTAATTGCATGAATACATCTATGTACTGCGCCTTTTTCATCAGGTTCAGCTTCACAAAAATCTATTCTCCCTGGATATTCTTGGTATTTAGCCACATTTATTGCGTGTTCAACAAGTTCTGCAATACCTTCACCTTTTGATGCTGAAATAGGAATTACAGGTACACCCAACATAGCTTCCATACCGTTTACGTCAATATTTCCACCGTTTTTGTAAACCTCGTCCATCATATTCAACGCAATTACCATTGGAACATTCAATTCAATTAATTGCATTGTTAACAATAAATTTCTTTCAATATTTGTCGCATCGACAATATTAATAATTCCGTCTGGCTTTTCATCAAGTATAAAATTACGAGTAACAATTTCTTCGCTACTGTACGGAGAAAGTGAATAAATTCCAGGAAGGTCAGTGATTGTAATCTCTTTGTGTCCTACAAGATGTCCATAAGTTCTATCAACTGTAACCCCAGGAAAGTTTCCGACGTGTTGATTTGAGCCAGTTAATTTGTTGTACAAAGTTGTTTTACCGCAATTTTGATTACCTGCAAGTGCGAATACTAATTTTGATTTTGGTTTTGCATTTTTATTCTTTTTTGTTGTATAAACAACTTTTTCACCCTTTTGTGAGTGTTCAATTTCTTTGAAAACTTTGTTTTTACGAGGGGAATTATGCGCTTCGTGAATATCTTTTATTTGAATTTTTGAAGCATCTTTTTTTCTAAGTGTTAATTCATAACCTCTTAATCTGATTTCTAAAGGATCACCAAGAGGCGCTGTTTTTACTAATGTAACCTCTACTCCTGGGATAAGTCCCATATCCAAAATATGTTGTCTTAAAGCTTTGTCTGCACAATCGACTGATGCAATCATTGCATCTTTGCCAACTTGTAATTTATCTAACGTGATTTTCTTTTCCGCAAACATTGATGAGTCCTCTAAAATAGGTTTTTGCCACAGATAATTGTAAGGCACGGCTAACATATTGTCAAGAAAATGTTTTGATTTGTAAAAGGGATAAAAAAGAGAGGCGAAGCCGTAGGCTTCGCCTCTCTTTTTGTAGGTTGGGCATACTTGCCCAACAACTTATTTTAAATCGTTTTCAATTTTTGCTAAGACTGCATCAACTTTTGATACATCTTTAACTGCGCCTTGAGCAAATTGTGGTCTTCCACCACCTTTACCTTCTGTTGCAGCTGCGATTTCTTTAACGATGTTACCAGCATTTACACCTTTTGCTACAAAGTTATCAGAAACTTTAACAAAAATTGATGTACCAGCAACAACCGCGATAATTGAATTACCCAGTTTGTTTGCAAGCATTTCAACACCTTCTTTTAATGCGTTAGAATCAAGTTGATCCATTTTTTGAACAAATAATTTGCCGTCAGCAATATCAATAGCTTTTGATGCAAATTCTTTGAATTTGTCTTTTGCTTGTGCTGATTTTAATGTTGTTAATTCTTTTTGAAGCTCTTTGTTTTCTTCTTGGATTTTATCAATACGTGCTTCAACTTCATCGTAATGAGCTTTGAATTTTGAAG
This sequence comes from Methanobacteriaceae archaeon, assembly GCA_963602355.1. Lineage (GTDB taxonomy): Bacteria > Cyanobacteriota > Vampirovibrionia > Gastranaerophilales > Gastranaerophilaceae > UBA791. Next base: position 38,087 of record CAVCIU010000006.1, on the reverse strand, counting down.
CTAATTTATCCATAGCATTTGCTTTCTCTGATAAATATTTAAGAGCAGATTTTGCAACAACTACTTCAATACGTCTTGTACCTGCTGCAATTGCAGATTCTGAAACGATTTTTGCAAGTCTTAATTGACCTGTATGAGATGCATGGCAACCTGCGCAGAATTCTTTTGAAATATCGCCGATTGATACAACTCTTACTTCGTCTTCGTATTTTTCGCCGAATAAAGCCATTGCACCTGTTTGACGGGCTTCATCAATATTCATAACTTTTGTTGTTACGTCTAAATCTTCAGAAATCCATTCATTCATCAAGTCTTCAGCTTTTTGAATTTCTTTGTCTGTCATTGCTCTATCGAATGTGAAGTCAAATCTCATTCTGTCTTCTTCGACTTGTGAACCAGCCTGATGAACATCACCTGATAATACGTGTTGTAAAGCTGATTGAAGTAAGTGAGCAGATGTGTGGTGAACTTTAATTTGTCCTCTGCGTTCTTTATCGATGCGAGCATGAACAGTTGAACCGATTTCTATTTCGCCGTTTACAAGTTCGCAACGGTGAACGAATAATTTGTTAACTTTAAATGTTGTTAAAACATTAAGTTTTACGCTATCGCTTTCGATTACACCTGAATCGCCAACTTGACCACCACATTCTGCATAGAATGGAGTTTTATCAAGTACAACATCAATGTATCCTTCGCCATCTAGTGTTTCAAGGATTTTTGCATCACATTCTAAATCAGTGTAACCAACGAAATCAGTTGCACCAACTTTTTCTTCAACTTTTGCATACTTGATGTCGCCTGTTACAGAAATCTTTTGTGTTGCAGCTTTAGCACGGTCTTTTTGTTCTTTCATTGCAACCTTAAAGCCTTCTTCGTCAGCTTTTAAGCCGTTTTCTTCTGCGATTTCTTTTGTAAGTTCAAATGGGAAACCGTATGTGTCATAAAGTTTGAATGCGTTTTCACCGTCAATGTCTTTTTTGTTGTCGATGAATTCGTTTAATAATTTATATCCTCTATCTAGTGTTTTGTTGAAACGTTCTTCTTCTTTTAAGATTGTATCAACAATTTTAGCTTTGTTTTTAACTAAATCTGGATAAGCTTCACCGTAGTTTTCGATTACTACGTCAACTAATTTGTGAAGGAATGGAAGTTCCATGCCAAGAATTTTACCGTGTCTTAGGGCACGACGTAAAATCATACGTAGTACATAACTTCTACCTTCATTTCCTGGGATAACACCGTCATTGATTAAGAAAGTTACGCAACGAGCATGGTCAGTGATAATTCTTAAAGAAACATCTGTTTTTTCAGATTTTTTGTATTCAACTCCGCTCATTTCAACAACTTTATCAAGAATTGGTCTTAATAAATCTGTTTCAAATGTTGATGTTACACCTTGGCAAACCATTGCGATACGTTCAAGACCCATACCTGTATCAACGTTCTTTGATTCAAGTGGTGATTGGTTGCCTTCTTCATCTTGATATAATTCTGTGAATACAAGGTTCCAAATTTCAACCCAACGGTCGCATTCGCATGTGTCGATACCACAATCTTCTGAACATTTGAATTGTTCACCTAAGTCGTAGTGAATTTCAGAACATGGACCACAAGAGCCAGATGCACCTGGAGGACCCCAGAAGTTGTCTTTTTTACCTTTACGTTTAATTCTGTCTGGTGCAACACCTACACTGCGCCAAATGTCATAGGCTTCATCATCTGTTTCAAAGATTGTAATCCAAAGTCTATCTTTATCTAATTTTAAAACATTTGTAACGAAATCCCATGCCCAAGGAATAATTTCTTTTTTATAATAATCACCAAAAGAAAAGTTTCCTAACATTTCAAAGAATGTATGGTGGCGTGGAGTACGTCCAACATTTTCGATATCAGAGTCTTTACCACCGGCACGAGCACATTTTTGGCAAGAAGTTGCACGAGCAGGGTCGTAAGGTGATTTAACGATACCTAAAAATATTGGTAAAAATTGTAACATACCTGCAGTTGTAAGAAGTACAGTCGGATTGTCAGGAACAAGCGATGAACTTTCAACAACTGTGTGTTGATGTTTGTTTTTGAAAAAATCTAGATATAATTGTCTAATTTCGTTACCTTTTAACATAAAATTTTCCTCTCTTTTTTATAAAAAAATTATACCTTAAAAATTTTAAGGTTGCATGGAAAAATTTTGTGTGATAGAATAATCTTACAGATAAATAACAAGAAATGATGTATGCGTCTGTAGCTCACGAGGTGAGCGAAAGCGAAACTCAGTGGCTTGTCCACATTAAAGCCAGCTGAGCATGAAAATTGAATAACAACAAAAGTAGATATGCGTCTGTAGCTCAGCTGGATAGAGCATCTGCCTTCTAAGCAGAGGGTCCCGCGTTCGAATCGCGGCAGGCGTATTTTTAAAAAAGATAATCGAAAGATTATCTTTTTTTTATTAAGTGTGTCAGCGATGAGAATGCCATTTTTGCGTTTGAGCGCGAACGAGCTGAGGCTGGAGAGCTTTTGATTAAGTGATGAATCACGCAAATCAAAACTCGGAATTGCCGTTAAATGCGAGTGAGCAAGACAATCGCGGCAGGCATATTTTTTAAAAGAGATAACCGAAAGGCTATCTCTTTTTTTGTTGTGTTAAATTAACTTTGGACTAAAATTTAAACAATTTGTACTTGATGTTGCATGCTTTTATAATTCTTAACTTACTTCAGTAATTTTATCTAAAAATCTTGATGTAATCCTCAAACACATAATAACGGTTTCTGTTAAAGCCTGTTTTTTCTTCTAAAATTCCTATTTCTACAAATGCTTTTAAAAGTCCATTTGCAGTTGCAGGAGTTATGCCTAAATTTTCGCAAACAATTTTTGAATTAACTTTTGGGGTTGAATATAGCAATTCAAGTAGCTTTTGACCGTTTGTTGCTTTTTTACCTATTTTTTCAAGTTTGCTTTCTGCTTCTTTTTTAAGTTTTATGATTTCTTCAAAAGTTTTTATACTATTTTTTGACGTTTCAATAATTCCACTTAAAAAGAATTTTAGCCATTGAGTAATATTATTTGTTTGTTTAACCATTGAAAGCGAATCATAATAAGACATTCTGTTTCTTTCAAAAAAATCTGAAATATACAAAACTGGTTTATTCAATAATCCGGCGCTTATCAAATATAAAATAATCAAGAGTCTACCGGTTCTCCCATTTCCGTCTAAAAATGGGTGGATTGTTTCAAATTGGTAATGAACAATGCCTGCTCTTATTATTTCAGGTACCTGCAAGTTTTCATTATGCAAAAATTTTTCAATATCAGTTAATAAATCGGACAACATATTAGGTTCTGGTGGAATAAAAAAAGCATCTTGAAGTGAAGAACCACCAATCCAGTTTTGTGTTTTTCTAATTTCACCTGGAGTTTTGTGTTCACCTCTAACACCTTGCAATAAAATTTTATGGGCTTCTTTAATCAATCTCATTGAAATAGGCAATTCATTTAATCTTTCAATAGAATAATTTATTGCTTGAATATAGTTTTGAACTTCGTGCCAATCATCACGAAATTCAGGTTTAATTTGTTCAACAGGTGAAATGGCATCATCAAATGTTGTTCTTGTTCCTTCAATTCTATTTGAATTTGTAGCTTCTTTTGTTGCATACATTTTAATAAAAAACTCAATATTAGGTATCAAATCAGCATAAGAATTTAATTTACCAAGCCAAAGACTGGCGTCTTGCAATAATGGCGCAAGTTCTTCTAATTTCCAATCTATATTATCATTGATAAATGACGGATTGAATGGCTTGTACCCTTTGTGTAAAATATATGTTCCAGATTCGTATTCCTTCATTATAATTTATCCTTATTTTAGGTAAACTGCTTTTCCTATATTATAGCATACTTTTATTATAGTTTATCATTTCTGCAATAAAGAATTTACCTTCTGTAAACTTTCAATTTTCAAAATTTAGTTAGGAGTTTTTCTAGCTCTTGAAAACAGATAAAAGTTCAATCTTCCTCCTATAGGGTATGGGGGCTTGTAGAATTTTTAGCTTTTACCACATTATTACTACAAACTTCTTACAAAAACCTGATAAAGATTGACAAAAGGGGGTAAAAGTTGAGAGAAGAAGCAAGTCCGAAAGTAATAAAAATAATAACTTCTGACAAATTATGATAAAGCCTGAAAACTCTTGTAAAATGGGCTTTTAACTACTTCTAAGCCGAGGGTCCCGCATTCGAATCGCGGCAGGCATATTTTTAAAGAAAGATAATCGAAAGATTATCTTTTTTTATTGAGTGTGCCAGAGATGAGAACGGTATTTTTATTTTTTTAATTTTTGCAACCTTGTAATAATCATGAAATTTTTAACAAAGCTTGCCATGATTTTTACGTTTTTAATTTTAAATATTAACCCATGTTTTTTATGAATTTTCAGCTCTAAATTTTAAAATCCTTGTCAGTCTTGATTAACCCGAAATTGTTAATTTTTCTAACATTTTGGCTATGTAAATTTTAATTAATTTTAGTTAATCTATGTAAAATTACATAACGAATTGTATACTTCGACTAAACCATTTAAAGATTAATCTTTTGGACTATTTTTATAAATTAAATGGATTATTTTTGTTAAATATTTATTCCATGCCTTTGAAATTTAATGTATAATAATATAACAAATAAGAAAGAAACATGAGCTAAGACATGCTCGTTAAAATACCGAAAAAATCGGCGACTTATTTAAGAAAATTAGACCTCGGGACAGGAATTTGGGAATCGGAACAAAAGCATAATAATTTTATCCTATTTCTGCCTTTTTAACAAAAAAGGAGATTATTAAATGCCACATTTAGAAAACGGAAATGTTGTAAAGATTAATGAAAATGTTACTTTAAATTCTAACGTAACAAAACCAGCATCTTTAAGTTCAGTGAAAAATCTTAAAGCTTTTACTTCAAAGATTGCTGTTAATAACGTTAAAATCATTAAGAAAGACGGTACATTAGAAGATTACAACATTGATAAAGTTGTTAAAGCTGTTAAAAAATCTGCAGCTAGAATGCTTGTAGATTTTACTGATAAAGAAATTGAACAATTATGCAACTATGTAAACTGGAGTGTTGTTGAAACTCGCCAAAATGAAATTGAAATTTTCAAAATGCACTGCATCGTAGAAAATGCTCTTGAAGCAGTTAATCCAAGAGTTGCTAAAAGTTACAGAAATTATAGAGATTACAAAATTGATTTCGTAAACATGCTTGATAAAGTTTATCAAGAAAGCCAAAAAATTATGTATATTGGAGATAAAGAAAACTCAAATGCTGATTCAGCTTTAGTTTCAACAAAACGTTCTTTAATTTTCAACCAATTAAACAAAGAATTATACAAAAAATTCTTCTTAACAGTTCCAGAATTGCAAGCAACTCGTGATGGCTACATTTACATTCACGATATGTCTGCAAGACGTGATACTATGAACTGTTGTTTATTCGATGTTGCAAATGTATTAAAAGGTGGCTTTGAAATGGGTAACCTTTGGTACAACGAACCAAAAACATTAGAAGTTGCTTTTGATGTTATTGGTGATATTGTTATGGCTGCTGCAAGTCAACAATATGGTGGTTTTACAGTTCCAGAAGTTGATAAAATTTTAGCACCATTCGCTCAAAAAACATTTGACAAAAATTACCAAAGATACATTGATATGGGTGTAAGCCCTGAAAAAGCTGATGAAGAAGCTTACAAAGATGTTGAAAGAGATTTCCACGATGGTTTCCAAGGTTGGGAATACAAATTCAACACAGTAGCATCAAGCCGTGGTGATTATCCATTTATCACAATGTCAATGGGCTTAGGTACTGAAAGATTTGAAAAAATGGCATCAAAAATGATGTTAAAAGTAAGAGAAGAAGGTCAAGGTAAAAAAGGTAACAAAAAACCTGTATTATTCCCTAAAATCGTCTTCTTATATGACGAAAACTTACACGGTCAAGGTGGTGAATTAGAAGATTTATTCAATGTTGGTGTTGAATGTTCTAAAAAAGCTATGTACCCAGACTGGTTGTCAATGACTGGTGAAGGTTATATCGCTAGTATGTACAAAAAATACAAAAAAGTTATTTCACCAATGGGTTGCAGAGCATTCCTTTCACCTTGGTATGAAAGAGGCGGTATGAAACCTGCTGATGAAAATGATGTACCAGTATTTGTTGGTAGATTTAACATCGGTGCTATCAGCTTACACTTACCAATGATTTATGCTAAGGCTAAAAAAGAAGGTAAAGATTTCTATGAAGTTCTTGATTACTATATGGAAATGATTAGAAACTTACACAAACGTACTTATGATTATCTTGGCGAAATGAGAGCATCAATTAACCCTCTTGCATTCTGCGAAGGTGGTTTCTACGGTGGACACTTAGGTTTACATGACAAAATTAAACCTGTGTTAAAATCTTCAACTGCATCATTCGGTATCACTGCATTGAATGAATTACAAGAATTACACAATGGTAAATCTCTTGTTGAAGATGGTGCATTCGCTTTAGAAGTTATGGAATACATTAACAAGAAAGTTAACCAATTCAAAGAAGAAGACGGTAACTTATATGCAATCTATGGTACTCCTGCAGAAAATCTTTGTGGTTTACAAATCAAACAATTCCGTAAAAAATTCGGTGTTGTAGACAAAGTTTCTGACAGAGGTTATGTATCAAACAGTTTCCACTGCCACGTTACAGAACAAATTGGACCTTTACAAAAACAAGATTTAGAAGGTCGTTTCTGGGAATTGTTGAACGGTGGTAAAATCCAATACGTAAAATATCCAATTTCTTATAATACTGATGCTATCAAAACATTGATTAAAAGAGCTATGGATAAAGGTTTTTATGAGGGTGTAAACCTATCACTTTCTTACTGTGATGATTGCGGTCATGAAGAATTAAATATGGACGTATGTCCAAAATGTGGTAGCAAAAACCTTACAAAAATCGACAGAATGAACGGTTACTTATCTTACTCAAGAGTAAAAGGCGACACTCGTTTGAATGAAGCAAAAATGGAAGAAATCAAAGACAGAGTAAGTATGTAGACACCCGAGCAGAGCAATGAGCGAAGCGAAAGGTGAACAATTATAAACGGAAACGATAGGAGTTTTCGTTTTAATTGTGAACGGTTGCGTCTATCGCGAGGGTGGAAGTGGCACTCTAAAAAGTGTGGATTTCTACTAAAGATTAATAACAATTTAAAAGAAAATTAATATGAATTACCACAACATAACAAAAGAAGATATGCTAAATGGAGACGGTTTAAGAACTGTACTTTGGGTTGCAGGCTGTAATCACAAGTGCAAAGGTTGTCAAAATCCAATTACGTGGGACGAAAAAGGTGGTTTACCTTTTGACAAAGAGGCAGAAGATGAACTTTTTGAAGCTTTATCAAACCCTTGTATCGCAGGCATAACTTTCAGTGGTGGTGATCCATTGTTCCCTAACAATCGTTCAGAAGTTTTTAGATTGGCTAAAAAGATTAGAGAAGAACTTCCAGAAAAAACTATTTGGCTATATACAGGTTATAAATGGGAACAAGTTCGTGATTTAGAAGGCATTGAAAACTTAGATGTTCTAATTGACGGCGAATTTGTTCAAAAATTGAATGATAATAACCTTCATTGGGTTGGAAGTTCAAACCAAAGAGTTATTGATGTAAAAGAAACTTTGAAAACAGGCAATGTTGTTTTACACGAAGGTTAAATTTATTGTTACATTTCTGCTCTAAATGGCAATATTTTTTATTTAGATACGTTTATACTCATGTAGTGTTTTAAAGGAATATTCATGAATATAGGCGGCATTAAAGTAGGGCTACCTAGTTTTAATCCTATAAAAGAAAACAAAAATAAACCTCTTGCAAACTTGAATGAACCAATTCAAGATGTTTTTGTGTCTTCTAAAAAATATGTTACTAAACCGACTGAAAAAGATGCTGAAACACTCGTTGCGAATATGAAAAACGCAGAAGGTAAACCAAGATTTTCTGAAAAAGAGGTTAACGATTTTAAAATTTCTTGCGCTACAAAAGTTTTAGATTTTGATACGGTGAACACGTTTAAAGATAATACAGATTTTACAATGTCTGATATGAAAAGAGTTTACCGTATGCGTAAAGACTTAAATGATGATAAATTTAACGAAAAAGTTTTGAGTGCTATTTCTAAATTGCCAAAAGGTGTAAAACCAGACGAATTTGAACAAAACGAATATGAACCTAAAAAAGAATTTTCGCTAAAATGTGGTTATAAAGGTAAATTCAAGTTTGATGCTAAAAGTACTGATATGATAGCAAAAACTGAATATGATTTGAGTGATGTAAATGTTGATATCAAAAAAGACATTGATTTCAGAAATAATACGGTTACAACAGTTAAGAAAAAATATGACTATGAAAAAATGAAATACAATATTCTTGAACAAACTGTTGTGAAAAATGATAAAGACGGAAATCTATTAAGAAAAGAAGTTTTGAAACCTTCTGAAGTTAAAGGTGTGTATGATGTTACGTATGTTTATCCAAACGGCGAAACAAAACAAGCCTCAAAGGCTACTATTGACAAAAAGACAGGAATTGTTTCTATAAAACGTGATGTTAAATCTAATAATGGCACAAGAACACAATTCTTATATGAAAATGACCCACAAGGTAACAAAATTGTTGATTATAAAATTACCGATAAAAACGGAAAAATTTTAATGGGGTTATCTCAATCTTTTGAAGTTGTTGATGATAACCACTTTATTTCTTCAAAAAATGGTTATAAATACGATATCACAACTGATGATAAAAAGCTTACAGTAAAAGATTTACACCATAATAGAGAAGCTTCTATCAATTTTGACGAGAAATTAACAGGAAATAAAAAAGATTTAGTAAATCTATTGAAGAAAGTTTCTGGTGAAGAACTATTTGAAACTGTTCAAAATATCGGAAAAATGGACAGTACAAATAGTATTTATCAAGCAGGCTTTAGTCCAGTATCAAAAGAAATTGCTATTATGGATAACTTGTATGTCTTCTTGCACGAATTAGGTCATGCAAAAGATGCTCAAAACCAAAAGACTTATAGAGAAAAACTTTTGGGTGAAAATAAAATGTTCACTGACAATAAAGATATTAAAGAAACATATTTAAAAGAACGAGAAACATTTAACAAGTTCCATTCAGAAGAAGAACGCAACCATGTTTCATACTTTACGCAAGCAAAAGGTCATTATGGCGGTGAGTTTGGTGGCTTATCAGAAGTTGTTGCAGAAACAAATGCAATTACAAACTCTTTTGCTGATGAAAGTTGTGGATTAAGTATTCGATCTCAATATTTGCAACAATATTTTCCAGAAACAATAGCAAAAATTCAAGATGCTATGAACTGGAAAGATGATTTAGATGCAATTGAATATTATGGAACATAGATAATGAGTGATTTTAAAACAAATGTAATGAGAATGCTTGATAAAGCAAAAATTACTTACAATCATTATTCTTACGCTGATACTGATGCAATTAGTGGCTCTGAAGTTGCACATGCTTTGAATCAAGATCCAAATAGAGTTTTTAAAACTCTTGTAACTGTTGCAAAATCAGGCAATCATTATGTATTCATGTTACCTGTAGAAAAAGAATTAGACCTTAAAAAGGCAGCGCATTCTGTTGGAGAAAAATCAGTTGAAATGTTAAAGAGTAAAGAACTCTTGCCTTTGACTGGATATATTCACGGTGGGTGTTCTCCAATTGGTATGAAAAAATTTTTTAAGACAGTTATTGATAAATCTGCACTAAATTTTGATACGATAATGTTCAGTGCAGGTAAGATAGGATATCAGGTAGAAGTTTCACCAAACGATATACAAAAGATTATTCGTGTAGATTTTGAAGAGATTACAGCATAGGTTTAAAGAAGGCGCAAAATCAGGTTCTGATTTTGCGCCTTCTACTTTTTACCCAAGAATTTCTTTTAAATCATCTTTTGCGGTTGTAATAGGTTTTATCTTAAATTTTTCTACAAGAATATTTAACACATTCGGTGAAACAAATGCTGGCAGAGTTGGACCAAGTTTTATGTTTTCTATTCCTAGGTATAAAAGGGTTAATAGAATACAAACGGCTTTTTGTTCGTACCAAGATAATACTAACGATAGCGGCAATTCATTAACCGAACAGTTAAACGCTTTTGATAATTCAACTGCAACTTTTATTGCAGAATAAGCATCGTTACATTGACCCATATCTAAAAGACGTGGAATACCATTTATTTCACCTAAGTCTAAATCGTTAAATCTATATTTACCGCAAGCTAAGGTTAGAACAAGTGTATCTTTCGGTGTTTCTTTTACAAATTCTGTGTAATAATTACGACCAGTTTTTGCACCGTCGCAACCGCCAACTAAGAAAATATGTTTCAAATCACCTGATTTCACTGCATCAATAACTTTATCTGCTACTGATAAAACTGTGTTGTGTCCGAAACCAACTGTTAGTGTGTTTCCGCCATTTATACCTGTCATTTTTTGAGGTTCTTTGTAGCCACCTAGTTCTAGGGCTTTTTTGATAATTGGTGAAAAATCTTTATCTTTGCCGATATGTTCGATTTCTGGATATCTTACAACTGAGGTTGTGAAAACTCTATCTTTGTAACTGTCTTTTACAGGCATGATACAGTTTGTTGTAAATAAGATTGGCGCAGGTATATTTTCAAATTCTTTTTGTTGATTTTGCCACGCAGTACCAAAATTACCTTTCAAATGAGGGTATTTTTTTAGTTCAGGGTACGCATGACAAGGTAACATTTCACCGTGTGTATAAATATTTATGCCTTTATCTTTTGTTTGTTCAAGTAATAATGCTAAATCATGCAAGTCGTGTCCTGTTACAACAATGAAAGGTCCTGCTTCAATTTCTGTTGAAACTTTTGTTGGTACAGGATTTCCATAAGTTTCGGTATTTGCTTTATCTAAAAGCTCCATACATTTTAGATTGATTTCACCTGTTTTTAAAACAAGTTGTAAAAGTTCATCTGTCGATAAATCTTTTGAAATAGCTTGTAATGCTTCAAAGAAGAATTTGTCTACTTCTTCATCTACATAATTTAAAATTCTTGCGTGATGTGCGTATGCTGCCATACCTTTTAAGCCAAATAAGATTAGTGATTTTAAACTTCTCTCGTCTTCATTTTTGCAATTCCAAACAGAATTTATATCAAAAGTTTTACTGCAAGGTGTGATTTCCGTGATATTTTGAGTTAATTCTTTGATTGAGTCATTATCAAAGTTCACGTTTGTTATTGTCGCAAATAATGCTTCAATGATAATATCTGCGTTTTCTTTGCTGTAAGTTACGCAATTTGCAAATTTAATAGCAGAACTTGTTAAAATATCTTGAAGGTTTGCTGTGTCAGAGTGTTTTCCACAAACTCCTTGAATAGTGCAACCTGTTCCTCTTGCAGTTTGCTCACATTGAAAACAAAACATTTTATCCATAATTGAGTCTCCTTTACTTTTACCAATATTTAATTTATATTAATTTCACAAACAAGTATGTTGGATATCCAACAAAAGGGTAATATGGAAGAGTATATTAATAATCTTGAAAAATGTATTTTGTTTAAGGGAATAGAAAATTCTCAAATTCTTCCTATGTTAAAATGTTTAGATTTTAAAATTAATGAATACAAGAAAAATCAATTAGTTTTTCAAAATGGCGACAAAATTGACAAAAGTGGAATTGTATTAAAAGGTGAACTGCAAATAGTTCAATATGATTATTTTGGCAACCGTTCGATTTTGTCCCAAATTGGTGAAAATCAACTTTTTGGTGTGGCTTATTCTTTATGTGATTTGACTTTGCCTATATGTATCGAAGCTTCACAAGATAGTTTGATTTTATTTATAAATCCACATAAAATTACTACTCCGTGCAAAAACTTATGTCAAAATCACCTTGTCTTAATAAACAATCTTTTAAGTATTTTAGCAATGAAAAATGTAAGCCAAAATCAAAAAATAGAATGTTTATCTAAAAGAACAACTAGAGAAAAAATTCTAAATTATCTTACAAAAATCTCCATGCAGAATAATTCAAAAACTTTTAAAATTCCTTATAATAGACAAGAGTTGGCAGATTATTTATGCGTAGAAAGATCAGCAATGTCTGCTGAGATAGGCAAACTCCAAAAAGAGGGATTTATTAAAACTAATAAAAACTATTTTGAAATTTGCTAAAATAATATATGACCAATTTGCGACAATATACAAGCTTATAACCGTTAAGTGTTAGTATTTAATATCTGCATTTTCTAAATTTAGAAGATATTTTTTTACATCTAAACCTCCGGCATAACCTGTTAATTTGCCGTTTTTGCCAATAACTCTATGACAAGGGATAATTATTGATATAGGATTGTGTCCGACTGCACCTCCAACTGCTTGTGCTGACATTCTTTCGATACCTTTTTGTTTTGCAATCTCTTTTGCTATGTCTCCGTAGGTCGTAACTTCGCCATAAGGAATTTTACATAGAATTTTCCATACGGATTGTCTAAATTCGTTTCCTATTGGTGAAAGATTTAAGTTGGTAATGCTTGGTCGATTGCCTTTAAAATATTCGTCTAACCATTTTTTAGTATTTTTAAAAATTTCAAGACTGTCATCAGAAATCATTTCTGCATTGACCGTATCCGCAAAATATTTTTGACCTTCTATCCAAAGTCCAACGAGACTGTTATTCTTTGCGCAGATAGTTAATTTACCGAGTGGTGAAGAATATTCTGTTTTATAAAACAAAGCCTTATCCATTTATGCCTGTTAAATCTTTTATCACTTCGCCTGCAATAATAAGACCAACAACTGGAGGTACAAATGCTGTGCTCCCTGGAATTTGGTGTTTTACTGTGCATTTTCTTGTCCCTGGAGGGCAAACACAGTGGTTTCTACAGCTTATAGACATATCTTCTTTTGGTTTGATTGGTGATTCTTTTGAATATACGACTTTAACCTTTTTTATTTTGCGTTTTTTTAATTCTGTTCTGATAACTTTTGCCAATGGGCAAACAGATGTTTTAGAAATATCTGCAACTTCAAATTTTGTTGGGTCAAGCTTGTTCCCTGCTCCCATAGCACAAATTATAGGTACTCCAGCTTGTTTTGATTTTTCAATTAATGATAATTTTCCAACAACTGTATCAATCGCATCAATTACGTAATCGTATTGAGAAAAATCAAATTCATCTTCTGTTTTAGGAGTGTAAAATGTTTGGTGAGTGTTTACGATACAATCTGGGTTTATATCTAAAATTCTTTCTTTTGCAACTTCTACTTTGTATTTGCCAACGGTTTTTCTTGTGGCATAAAGTTGTCTATTTAAGTTTGTGATACATACCTTGTCGTCATCTACTATGTCAATTGTGCCGACACCACTTCTCACTAGAGCTTCTACTGCATAAGCGCCAACTCCGCCAATACCAAATACTGCAACTCTCGAATTTTTAAGCTTTTCAAGTGCTTCTTTTCCTAATAATAATTCTGTTCTAGAAAATTGATTTAACATTTTTTTCTCCCATTCAACATAAGATTACAATAAAAAAAGTTACAAATAAACAGTTGCAAAATGCGTAATAAATCTTAAATTTTAAAGAAATTTTGTAAATTTTATTTTTCACTAACATTTTATTATTTAACAGATTTATATTAACAGGAGTATTTATGGTACAAATTAATGAAATTGGCGCATTACAAAATTTGAATGCTTTGAATAAAACATCAACTGCAGATAAGACAAAAGAGGCTAATAATTCTATCTTTGCGGGTTCTGCACAAGACGAAAATCAAATCGTAAGCGAAAAAGAAGTTAAAGTTAAAGGTGATGACGGCAAAACCTATAAGGCTCACGAAGTTGTTACTAAAGAAACAGATGAGGCTGGTAAAACTTGGGAAGTCTCTGTTAGAACATATAATGACGAAAAGGGCAATCCAATAAAGGATACTATAAAAACTCACGTCTACACAGAAAAATATGGTAAAGAAAATGTTGAAATAACAAAGAAAAAATCTGTTCACAAAACACCAACAAAAACTAGAACAGTAGACTCTGAGGAATCAAAATATCACTACAAAGAAACCTTTGAAGAATGGGAAGGTGATGTTGGTAAAAAAGGCAACAAAATCCAACCAAAAACAAAATATTGCAAAATGCCAGAAGGTTTTTCAGCAAAACATTTAGCTCAAACTAAAGCTATCGCAACATTGAATTTTGGCGATGATGAATAAATTTTATTAATGAAGAGGGCGAACGATTTCATCGTTCGCCCTCTTCGTTTTGTTTAGCTATTTGCAATTAAAAACTTTGCGCAGTGAATACCGATTATTACCGACAATAAACCGATTATTACACTAAGGATTATGTATAAAAATGATTGAATTATTTGTTGATTTTCAATAAGTTTGAAAATTTCTAACGAGAATGTACTGAATGTTGTGAAAGCTCCGCAAAAACCGACAGTCAGAGCTAAACCTAGAGTGTTGTTCATATTGGCTTTTTCTAAAAATAGAATGTAAAGAAATCCTAGTAGAAAGCAACCAAGAATGTTTATTGAAAATGTTGCGATAGGAAGTTCCATTTCTCCAAATTGTTTAACTATACCTAAGCTTACTAAATATCTTGCAATTGCGCCAATTCCGCCACCTATAAAAACTGATATTATATTTAACATGTGTTCAATCCTCTTTTGCTTTAATTATATTATAAAATGGACAAACGAGCGATTAAAATGGTATATTTGTTTTATGGAAGAAAATGTGAGAAAAAATTCAAGCTTTTTGTTTGTGGGAATTGTCGTAATTCTTGGTATATTTTTGCGACTAGGAATGCTTGCTAAAAATGCTTCGTTCTCGTTTGACGAAACAGCTTTAGCATACAACATTCTTTCTCTAAAATATGCAAATTTGTTTGATAGTTTACATTTACAACAAGTTTCACCACCTTTGTTTTTGGTAGGTACAAAGTGGATTGTATCTCTGTTTTCGACTTCTGAAATATTTTTTAGAATTATACCTTTTGTTTTTAGTTGCGGAAGTTTAGTAGCCTTTTATTACTTATTAAAAGAAATCTTTTGCGATAATTCTGCACCAATCAATTTTAGCATGTTATTGTTTGCAATAAACCCTAAAATGATTTATTTCGGCGCTGAATTTAAGCCATACACGTTAGATGTGTTTTTTGCAATTTTGATTTTTTATTTATTTTTAAAACTTGATTTAAAATCTTATGACTGGAAAAAACTTTTAATCTTTGGTGCTGGTTTAGCTTTGACACTTTGGTTTTCTTTTCCTTCTGCAATCTTAGTTTTTGTGGGAATGTTAACCTTATTGATTTCTCAAAAAGAGTACAAAAAATGGCTAATTTTATTTGCGCCAATATTGGTAAGCTTTGGTTTATTCGGTTTATATTTTGCGAATATTTATGGCTTTTATAATAATTTTATGACTAGTCTTTTTGCAGGTGATTTTAACCATTTTACGTTACCTGTGGCTTACTTTTTTAATAATGAAATACCATTTGCAATATTAATTATTTCAATCATTTTGCCGGTTGGAATAATTTATTTTATGGCTGAAAAAAAACAGTTTGAAATTTCTTTCATAATGTGGGCATTTATTTGCACAATTATGTTGAGTCAAATTCACTTATATCCAGCATATCAACGTTTTATGCTATTTTTGTTACCATATACAATTATAATTTTAGCAATGGTTTTTGCCTCTTTGATTAGAAAGAAAAATTTTCAATCAAGATTGGTTTTGATTTTTGTCTTGCTTTCTCTTATTCCGATTTCGGTAAATTACAAAAACTCTGAGTCTAGAGAATTGACGGAATATTTTTTGGAAAATGTCAATGCAGATGATTTAGTTATTGTTGATAACATTGCTTTGCCTGATTTTCTTTATTATACAAGAGATACAGAGATGAAAAACAAAATCATTGTTCCATTTGAGCGCAAACACGGCAAGATTTTGTATAAATTGAAATCAGAAAACAATTTTCCAACTGAGTATAAATCTTTTTGGTATTACGCAACACGTACAAAAGATTTTGATAAAGTTATAGAAAAAGACGGAAATTTAGAGCTTATAAATGACTATAATATCGAAAATAAAATGATAACCCAAAACGGTGGTGTCTTTAAGGTTTCAAAGATTGAGCACTAATGTCAAATTTGTTTGATTCTTGCAAAATTTTAAGTATGTATTAAAATATATGTAATAAACCGAATTTAAATAGGATTTTTATATATGATAAAACTGAATTATAAAGAAAAATTTGCTGAAATATTGGCATCTTCAAGTTTTCGCTTTGCAGTGTCTTTTATTCTGTTCACTGTTGCGATGACTTTTATTGTTAGTTCTCAAAACTTCTTTTTCCAAAAGATAGTTGAAAACGGTATCTCTAAAAAAGATGTTATTGCAGAAAAAACAATTGTTGTTGTTGATACTAAAAAGACAGAACGTCAACGTAAAGAGGTTGAATCAAAGATTGAACCTGTTCTTACAACTGCGGAAGATGATTTCGTTAAAACAAATTTGACATCTTTAGAAAATTCTATTCACGCAATCAGAAGTAAAAATACTACAAGATTTACTAAAAAAGATGAGTTAGGTGCTCTATTTGATATCCCAGATGATAATCAACGTAATTACATCGTGTCTTATCTTTTAAATGCTAATGATTCAGCATTGAATAAAGTGTTTGAGCAAACAAAATTAACTCTTACAAATATCCTTGCAACAGGTATTTCTGAAAAAGATTTTGAAAAAGACAATTTACGCAAAATCTTCCAAAAACATTATGCGTTAAATCTTACAAAACACCAAAATACAATTGTTAATGCTCTTTTAGAGCAAGTAATTGTTCCTAATATGGTTGTAGATGAGATTGCAACTGATATTGCAAGAAAAAATGCACGTAATTCGGTAAAACCTTACGAAGTTGTATTTGAAAAAGGCGACAAAATCTTATTTGAAGGTGAACCTGTTACAAAATTAAAACGTGATGCTTTAAGACAAGCTGGTTACAACTTAGTAGATATCAACTTTTTAGGTTTACTAGGTATTTATTTCTTTGTAGCCTTCTCAACATTCATCTTTATTATGTTTAAAGAAGACTACGAAAAACGACACCCTGCAAAATCAAACTTATCTATTTTTGCAGTTCTATCATTAGTAATGGCACTGGTTGCAGTATTGTTACCAACTGGTTTTTCACCATATATTTTGCCATTCCCAGCGTATATAATAATTTTATCAATCTTTGCTAACTCTCGTTTAGCATTCTTAGCAACATTATTGTTATTATGCAACCTAACTTTAGGTATGCACTTTGATATCGAGTTCTTAATCTCATTCATACTAATTTTATTAGTCGCAGAAATTACTGTTTCTAAAGTTAAGTTCTCAAGACGTTCTGACTTAATCAAAGTTGGTTTCTACGTTGCCTTAACAGGTATTTTAGTTGTAATGAGTGTTTACTTATTAGAAAAATTCTTAATCGATATCGACAACGTATTAATTTTAAGAGATTCTTCAATGGCTTTCGTAAACGGTATTATAAGTGCGGTTATCGCTCTTGGTGTTATGCCAATGCTTGAAAGTGCATTTAGAATTACAACACCTTATGGTTTAGCAGAACTTGTTGACCATAATCAACCTTTATTGAAACGTTTGCAAATGGAAGCTCCTGGTACTTATCACCACTCATTATTAGTTTCTCATTTGTGCGAAGCTGCTGCAGAAGCAATTGGTGCTGATCCTATCGTTGCTAGAGCTGGTGCTCTTTATCACGATATCGGTAAATTGAAAAGACCTCTTTTCTTCGTTGAAAACCAATCTTCTTTCGGTATCGAAAACCCTCATACTAAATTAAATCCAAAAATTAGTAAAACAGTTATTATTTCTCATACAAAAGACGGTATTGAAATTGCTAAAGAAAACAATTTACCGCCAATAATTTTAGATTTTATTCTACAACACCACGGCGACAGTTTGGCTAGTTATTTCTACAACAGAGCTGTTCAGGAAGAAGGCGCTGAAAATATTAAAGAAGAACAATTTAGATATCCTGGTCCAAAACCAAAATCTAAAGAGGCTGCAATTCTTATGATTGCCGATGCGACAGAATCTGCAGTTCGTTCTTTAAAAACTCCAACTCCTGAAGAAGTTGATATTGTTATTGATAAAATTATTGCAGACAGAGTTAATGACGGTCAATTGTCTGATTCTCCTCTAACTCTTAAAGATTTGAAAACAATCGCTTCTACATTTAGCAGAATTATTCGTGGTATGCAACACGAAAGAATTAAATATCAAAACGATATTGATAAAGAAGTTGAAAAAGCTAAGAAAATTCTTCCAGATGTAATGGATAAAGAGTTTGAAGAAAAAATAAAATCTTTGGAAAACGAAAGAAATGAAAACAATTCCAACAATTAATATATTTACTGAAAATATTTACGAAAACTGGGACGTTAATCAAAAACAATTGATTGATAATGCCCGTGTTTTCTTGAAATATTTTTTATCAACTCCAGAGATTTATGACAATTCTTGTTTAAAAAATCAAAAATACGACACAATCGTTTTTGATATTCTTTTCTGTGATAGTGAAAAAACTCACACTATGAATAGAGATTACAGAGATAAAGATTATCCTGCAGATATCATTACTTTTGCAATTTTTGCGGACAGTGCTGATGATGAAAAATTTATTTTTGACGGAGAAATAAATTTAGGTGAAATCATTATCGCACTTGATAAAGTAGAAAAAAATGCTGTTGAAAAAGGTTGTACAAGAGAACGTGAACTGAATTTCTTAATCGCTCACGGAATGATGCACTTGCTAGGATTTGACCACCAAACAGAAGAAGAATATAATTTTATTGTGAAATCTCAAGAAGATGCTTTATCATTAGTCAAAGGGTTATAAAATATGTCTAAATACAAATCTCAAGGTATATTTGGTGCATTCAGAAATGCAAACAGAGGTATTCGTTTAGCTTTAAAATCAGAAGGCAATATTAGAATACATTTTGTTGTTGCAATTTTGGTTTTGTTAGCAGCATATTATTTGAATTTTACAGCCGTAAGATTTTGCATTTTATTATTAACAATCTCAATGGTAATTGTTGCAGAAATGGTTAATTCGGGCTTAGAATACGGTTTAGATGCAGTATTCCATAACAAATATTCAAAGCTTGTAGGTATGGCAAAAGACATCGCTGCAGGAGCTGTTATGTTTGCAACATTTATGAGTGTAATTATCGGAGTTATACTGTTTGGTGAGAGTTTAATCGTTCGCTATGCACATCTACTATCTTAGCGCCTTCTTGTTCTACTCTTGTTGAGACAATTTCGCCGTTAATGTTAAGTTGATTCCAGCATTCTCTAACTTTTTGTTTAATGCTGTCAACATTGTTGCCTTGTGAAATGATAAGAATTGTTGGACCTGCGCCTGATAAAACACAACCCATTACGTTTTCGTCTTCTTTCATAGCTTGTTGAATTTCAGCAAATGCTGGTAAAAGTTTCATTCTGTATTGTTGATGTAATCTATCTTTTAAAGAATATTTCATCAATTCAACATCTTTGTTTCTAATAGCTTCCATAAGCATTGCGCATCTCATTGCATTGAATGTCGCATCTTGCATTGGAACTTCTTTTGGAAGTACTGAACGAGCGATTTCTGTTTGTAGTTCATAATCTGGAATACAAAGTGTTACATGCCAATCTTCTGGCCATTCCATTTTGTGATAGAAAACACTTCCGTCATCTTCTATAGAACTTGCTACCAAACCTCCAACAACTGCAGGAACAATGTTGTCAGGGTGTTTTTCAACTTCTGTTGCGATAGATAAAATAGCTGCTTCATCAGCAGGATTTCCTAGCAATGCGTTTGCTGCCATTAAGCCACCAACGATTACAGATGCTGAACTTCCTAATCCTCTTGCAATTGGGATTTGTGTTTCAATTGTAATTTTCAAATCTGTAGGTGTTTGACCTGTCAAGCTATATAACATTTCTACAGCTTTATAAACAATACAATTCTCGTCTGTAGGAATTTGGCTTGCAGATGCTTCATCTGAAGGTTTATTTGTAATGATATTAATTTCTGTTCCGCTACCTGGAAGAACTTTTTCTTCAATAGTGATAATATTATAAATTGGCAAAGCCAAGCCTAGGCAATCAAAACCTGGACCCAAATTTGCTGATGTAGCTGGAACTTTTACACTTACTTTCATATCTTACCTTTTGTAACCCATTGCATTATAGCATACTTATGCTAATTTTGCCAAATTTCGCTGAAAGGTCGTCTATATGGTGAATTAGGTAACAATCAGATTCGACATCTTTATCGTTTAAGTCAATTATTGCTCCCCAATCTGCTCTGCCATGGTGTGCCGCAATCATTCTAGCAATGCCTTTGAACCCATGTTCCATGCACAAAGAGTAGCCATATTGTGAGTGAGTTAACCAATCTTTTTTGAATTCTTCGTTATAATCTATCAATCCAGATTCTTCATCAATTGTGTATTCAAAGATTTTTCCGATATCGTGAAGAATACATGCTGCATAGATTTTGTCTCTTGAAATTTTTTGGAAAGATGTTTCAAGAATTGTGTCTGCGTATTTTAAACATTCAAGAGTGTGAATCATTAATCCACCAAGATAATTGTGGTGCATTAATTTTGCTGCTGGTGCAACTTTTATTTCGTGTTCGTGTTTGTCAAAATATTCTTTTAAGAAGGTTTTTAATTTTTCGTCTGAAATCTTTTCTATGTAGCTAACAAGTTCTGAGTAAACTTGTTCTTGTTCGTCTTTTTCAAGACCTGTTTTAGCTTCTTCGATTAATTCTAATGCTGAAACTAAGCAGTTGTTATATTTTTCATTGAATGAGCCAGAAACAATGCGTAATTTATTTCCTGTTCTGAATAATTTACTATCTAGTCTGTTTAGTGTTTCTTCCCAAAGAATACAGTTTAAAAGGCTATCATCTGCAGGGTCTTTTAATTGAAGTTTACCCATTTTAGTACCTGATTTTGTATCTCCGATTGAAAATATTACTACTTCATATATTGTTTCTGTGTTAAACATTTTTACCTCATTTATTCTTTTTAAAAAAGGGTTCTAAAAAGAACCCTTTTAGTTAATTGCAAATTGTTATTAGTTTTTATCTCTATCAATAATTTTTGATTTGCTCCAAGAGAATGAAGAACGAATTTCTTCACCAACTTTTTCAATTTGGTGGTTTCTGCCTTCTTCTCTTAATTCGTTGAATTTTTTGTTGCCAGAATTTACTTCATTTAAGAATTCATCTGCAAATTCACCTGATTGAATTTCTGAAAGAATTTCTTTCATAGCTTTTTTAGATTCTTCAGTGATAACACGAGGACCTCTAGTTAAGTCGCCGTATTCAGCAGTGTTAGAAATAGAGTATCTCATATCTGCAAAACCACCTTGGTTGATTAAGTCAACAATTAATTTCATTTCGTGGCAAACTTCAAAGTATGCCATATATGGAGAATAACCAGCTTCTACAAGTGTTTCAAAACCAGCTTTTATTAATGCTGTGCAACCACCACAAAGAACTGCTTGTTCACCGAATAAGTCTGTTTCTGTTTCTTCTTTGAATGTAGTTTCAATGATACCAGCTCTGCCTGCGCCGATAGCGCTTGCGTATGATAAAGCAACTTCTCTTGACTCGCCTGTTGCATCTTGATATACAGCGATTAATGAAGGAACACCTTTACCTGCTTCATATTCACTTCTTACTGTGTGTCCAGGACCTTTTGGTGCAACCATAATTACACTAACACCTTCTGGTGCAACGATTTTTTTGAAGTGAATGTTGAAACCGTGTGAAAACATCAAATATTTACCAGCTGTCATATATGGTGCAATTTCTGTTTCATATACTTTTGCTTGAATTTCATCAGGAATTAAGATTTGAACGATGTCAGCCCATTGAACAGCATCTTTGATTGCCATTGTTTTAAAACCGTAGTTTTTAGCTTTTTCATCACTTTTGCCACCTTGTCTTAAACCTAAAACAACGTCGCAACCTGAATCTTTTAAGTTCATTGATTGACCGTAACCTTGTGAACCAAATCCGATTACAGCAATTTTTTTAGTTTTGATTAAATCTTGATTAATGTCTTTGTCTAAATAAATTTTTAATTCTGTCATTTTCTTTACCTCACTACCACTTGTTTTTAATTATATTTACTAAAAAATTTCTTGCAATAAATCTTTATGACTTGAAACAATGCTCAAAATATTTTAGAATAGAGCTATGAAGAGATTTTTGTTAATGTTTACAATTTTACTATTTTGTCCATTAATGGCTTATTCTGGCGATAGTCAAATTCTTCAAAATGAGGAAGTCGTTGCAAGTGATGTTGCAAATGACGATGACCAAGAGGTGGAAGTTTTGAATGGGTATGTTGAATACTATCCAGACGGAACTGTATTTTTTGACCAAATAAAAGATGCAGAGGGTGTTTTCTTAAATATAAAAAATCCTTCAACTTATAATCAATATTCTGTTTTGGATATAAAAGGTGTAAATTACGAAGATATTAAAAACAGACAAGCAGGTGTAAAACAACATTATGCAAACGAACATCAAGTTGATAACTTTGTTACTTCATATACAGAAAAATTAGGCAAATTCTCATTTGGTACAATCTATGGCGCAGATATTGATACTGGTGAATACGAATACAGTACAAAATTCTTTGCAAGATATGATACTAAACGTTTTGGTATTCAAGCTGCCTTTGGTAAAGATTCTTATATGTCAACTGGTACACAAGCTGACCATATATATTTAACTCCAGAAATAAAACTTGGCAAAGGTTTTGTTCTAAGTGATACATTTAAAGCTAATGTTTTGGGAACAAGAAATGACAATACAATTATGTTAAAATATACTCCGCAATTCATAAAAGAAAATCCACTTGATGTTGGTGTAGGTATTGGTCAAGCTTATTATCAAAACGGTAACAGAAAAAATGTTGTAAAATTTGAAACAACTTTGCGTTTATAATTAAATTATATTATAATCGTTGTACGGTAAAAAATGAAAAGAGAAATTGATAATAAAAAAAGATTTTCTAATAAAAAACTTTCTAAAAGACATTTAAAAGCTTCTTCTAGAGGGATAAATAAGGTTGCTTTTCTTAAAGAAAAAGCTGACAAAAAAAATCAAAAAAATCAAAAATCTCAAAGTTTTTATTATTCGTTTTTGACTATTGTACTTTTAATATTTCTAGCTCAAGTTGCATTCAGCGCTATTTTGAACATAACTAAGGTTATTGCTTATCAAACAAAAATTGCAACTATTAAAAAATCTCAAATTGAGGCAGAAACAAAAAATAGACAACTTAAAAAAGAATTAAAATATTTCTCATCAGCTGAAAGCTTAGAAGCGATTGCAAGAAACAATCTTAAAATGGCTGGCAATGATGAGGTTTTAATTATCATTAACGAAATTAAAAAACAAAGTAACGAGGAAACTCAATCGAATAAAAAAATAGGTATATTGAAAAAGTTAGGTAAACATGACAAACAATGAAATTTTATCATACATAACTCAGTCTTTTGACTTGAAAAGACAAGGGTACTATAAGCAAGCTATCGAAATGTTATACAAAGCATTGGCGATAGAAGGTAACAATGTAGAAATTCTTTCTCAATTAGCAGATTTATATTTCTTGCTAGGTAATGACGAAAGAGCTAGACAATATGCTGAAAAAGCATTAGAAATTGATGAAAATCATTTAGAATGTTTAAAACTTTTGGCAAAGCTTGAAACAAAAAATAATGAAACTTCAAAAGCAAAAGAAATTGCAGTAAAAATCTTAGGCATTTCTTCATCAAACGAAAATATAGTTGAATACATCAAAATCTTGAATGATTTAGGTGATTTTAAGGCTATTGAAGAATTCAATGAAACTCACGATAACCTTGATGAAAACGCAATTTATGAGATTGCAAAAGCTTATTATGAAAAAATGAAATATGCAGAAGCAATTAAACTCTTGGAAAAACTTGTTGCTAACGGTTGTGAAAACTCAAAAGTTTTGACATTACTAGGTGTTGTTTATTATAAAAATTTTGAATTATACAAATCAAAAGCCTTATTCCAAATGTTAGAGGAAAAAGAAGACAACGATGTTTGTATGCACTACTTAGGATTGTTTGCATTAGATGAAGAAAGATTTATGGACGGGATAAATTACTTCCAAAAAGCTCTATCTCTAAATCCTAACAATGCTCAATATGCTTTTGATTTGGCAAACGCATATTACCTAAACGGTTGGATTGACGAGGCTGTAAAATTCTTTAACGAAGCTATTTTACGTGAGCCTGATAACAAAGAATTCTTGTATGCGTTAGCATATTTGTATTACAGAAATAATGACTATGAAAAAACAAACTCAACTGTTTCTAAAATCTTAAAAATAGATGAAAATTATTTACCAGCAAAGATTTTAAGAGCTTTGGTTAAACTAGAAACAAAAGATGTTTTAGGTGCAAAATTCGAATTAGAGCAATTGGTAACTCTTGAATCTAGTGATGATTTTGCAGTATTTTCATTAGCAAAAATCTATATTGAATTAGGTATGTATGAAAAGGCTAAAAGCTATATTTTACGTGCATTACAATTAAATTACGATAGCATTGAATATATGTGTGAATATATTAATCTTGTTATCCACGAAAAGAATTACGAATTGGCGCAAAAACTTGTTGATAAAGTTAAAGAAATTAGCGAAAACTATTTTGATAACTGGGTTTTACAAGCTCGTATCTATGAAGAAACTGATAAATGTGTGGAATTATTCGATGTGGCTCAAAAGCTTATCGAATTAGATTCTAATAGATATGAAGGCTATTATTTCAATGCATTAGCTTTATATGCTTCGGAAGATATTAATTTTGCGATTGAAAGTTTGAAAAAAGCAATTTCTCTAAATGTTGATAATGCTTCACTATACGTATTAATGAGCGAATTCTATCAAGCTATTGGTAGAAACGAAGAGGCTCTTTTATATTTAGATGAAGCTACAAATATTGATCCAAGTGCTAAAAATAAAGAGTTGTATATGAATTTGGTTTCAACAGTTAGAAAAGAAAGACGTAATAGTTTAGAAAAATAATAAAATTATTTTTTCTGACAGTTTTTATCAAGTCCGTCAATCTTTCCATCAAAATTATTGTCAACTCCGTCATAGCAAGAGCCTATTGATTCTCTGCTTTCTGCTGGAACATTATATTTTAAATATTTGTTTGGGATTTTCTCCCAGATAATATTAAATTGCTTAATTAAAAATTTTGCTATTTGTGGATTGTCAAGTATAACTGTGTTTTCGTCGTTTTTCTCTTCTCCACTTCTAGAAAAATTCATTGAACCAATAACGACATATTTTTCATCAATAATCATTGTTTTTGAGTGCATTTTTCCGGCATAGTTTTCAACTTTTACCTCAATGCCATTATCTCTAAGTTGTTGATGTTTTGAATACTTATTACTTGCATTTGCTGCATCAATTATTACTTTAATTTTTACACCACGTTTTTTCGCAGAAATTAGTGCAGACGTCAATTCCCTATGCGTAATCAAAAATGTTGGCATATAAATACTAGTCTTACTTTTGTTTACTAATGGGATTATTTGAGATTTTATTACGTTGTCTTGTGGTGAAAAATATACAGAAAGAACTGTTGCACCTATTGCAAATTTGTTATCTGGAGTTTTTATTTTTGAAGTGTGGAATTTCCCTTGATACATTTGCTCAAATTCATCTTTGTATAATTTTGAAACCTTTTCAGATTTTATAATGATAAATGCGTTTGAATTATAGTTTGATAAATCTGAAGGACTTAAATTTGCTGAACCAGTAAAAACAGTTTTGTTATCAAATATTATAAACTTGTTGTGCATAATAAAAGGTTTTGTTGATATGTCTGCACTGTCGCAAGACGAATTTTTGATTATGTTTACTAATGCTAATGTATCTTTGTAATAATTTTTATCGTTATTGTCTATGTCGTAAACAATTCTTATTTTTACTCCTCGATTTTTGGCATTAATAAGTGCTTCTTTGATTTTAGGAACATTGTTATATCCGTAAATTGCCATATCGATAGATGCTTTTGATTTATCTATGTTGTATTTTAAAAGTTTACAAATATCTGTACCACAAGAAGTATCAGGTTTTAGGGTTTTTGTTAAATCTGTGAATGCAACTTTAACATCTCCCGTATCAAGAGTTGCCATAGTGTTGTTTACTGGTTGTGGTTTTACATCTTTTTCATTTAAAACTCTACAAACCTTACATTCTTTGGCATCTTTTGGAATATCTGATTTTTTAACAATTACGTAATCGTGAGATTGGCGACCGTATTTGCAAGATAAATGATGATATTTTTTTGATTTTAAATTTAATATTCTTAAATTATCAAGATTTTTAAGATTAATATCGTGATTGTTGAAGGTTTCAACATAACTTTGTCCTTCAACTTCAATATCATTTTTGTCTTTGTTATATGTAACCTTTTTATTTTTTATTAAATTTGTGGCATATTCTTTTGCAAAATAATCATAGGCAAATTGTTCTTCTTCGGAGTCGTATTTTTTAAGTTTTAAATTGAAATTAAGAACTTCTTCGTTGTCAATTTGTCCGTTTTTATTAAAATCTACTCCGATTTGATTTGGATTGTAAACTTCAAGCACTTCAAACTTGTTCTCAAAGTTCAGAATAAAACTAGAGAATAGTATAAATAATATTAATATTATAAAAGTTGTAATTTTTCTCATGAATTTATACTATTTTATATCAAAAATAGCCAATTTCTATTGAAATTTTTTGAACGATTATTATAATTAATGTATGCCAAAGGGATTAAAAATACTTTACATATTTATAGTTGTGTTTATTTTAAACGCATTAGTATCTTTTGCGGTAGATGATTTACAATTGAGAAATTATACTCCAATTGTAGTTCCAGCTGGCACTTTTGTACAAGTTATAAATTTACAAGAGTTTTCAACAGAATATAACGATGATACAACAAAATTGAAGTTTGCAGCAACAGATGATACTTATATGTACGATACTGTTGTTGTTCCAAAAGGTACTATAATTTTGGGTGAAATTGAAAAAGTAAACGAACCTATTGTCGGCACTCACGCATCAATGGTTGTTAAGTTAACAAAAATGCAATTGCCAGATGGCTTTGAAATTCCTATTAAGGGCTATATTTACTCTAGTAAACCAGGGTACGTCTTAGGTGGAGATGTTACAGAACCAGAATCTTATAAAAAACTTCCTCATTATCAAGAAGGTTTATATAAAGGAACGTTAAGATGGATTCCTGGACCAACATTAAAAATGGGCGAACACCTTACTATTGCTGCGGGAGCTGAGCTTGTAATGGTTTTTGATAAGCCTGCATATATAACACATACCTTAACAAATTGACACGACATGAAATAGACTTTACAATGTAAATTGTAAAATTTTATGTGGAGGAATGATGAAATACAAGCTGTTAGGGCTAATGTGTGCAATATCACTGTTTGTGGGACAAGCTTATGCTGTTGGCGCAAGTGTTGGTGATAGAGTTCCTTTGAAAGCCGGTGAACTAACAACTAAACAAAAAGTTATCACTGTTCCAGCTAATACAGAATTGTCTATAATGACGACTTATGAGTTAAATTCAAATGAATTGTTAACAGGTCAAACGATTACTGTTGCTATTCCAGAAAATTTTACACATAACGGTGTGTTAATTGCACCAAAAGGTAGCGTTCTTACAGGTAACATTGTTGAAGCTAAAAAAGCTAGACAAAATGGTACTGACGGTAAATTGAATATTAGATTTTCATTGATTACAACACCTTACGGTTTGCAAATCCCTATTGTTGCTAAAATTAAAACTTCTGATTTAACAGGTGTTTTGGTTGGTAATTCTCAACAACAGCAGCAACAAAATGCAGAAGTGAGTTCAATGGTAAAAAAAGCTAAATCTAATAATATTGATTTGGACGAAAACTTTTTGAAAACAATTTGGAATTTTGGGGAAAATGTTGTTATTCCTGCAAAAACAAATATGAAAATTGTTTTGACTCAACCAATTACAATAACTCCAATCGAGTTTAAGTAATAAATATAGAAACTAAGGTAATTTGAATTTTTAGTTAAAAGTAAATAATATACGTAAGTAGATTAAAGGTATAGTATGTCAATATTGGGAAATTTAAACAATTTAATAGACGATGAACCACAAAATAATGGTGGTTTTCAAGTTCCAAAAGTTGCAAAACTTGAAGAGGACGAAAAGGGCTTAACATTTAAGAAGTGTGTTGCTATTTCATCAGCATTACACCCATTAGTTGCGTTTTTCATAATCGCACTAAGCTTTTTATTAATGTTATTGGGCATTAATTTATTTATGTTCAAAGCTCCTCAAACAAAAAATCAAGATATCGAGTTTGTTCTAGTAGATAAAGAACAAATGCCTATAAATAAAAATACAAGATATCGTGCTGATAGAAATTCAAGAGCAGGTGGTAAACACGATCCTAAAAAGAAAGTGTCAATGCCTTCAAAAGCTACTAAAAAGGCTCCTACAGCAGCAAGTTCAACACAAAACTTGATTAAAAAAGTTGCAAAACAACAAGCGCAACAAGCAGCTAAAACAAAACCTGTAGCAAAACCTACTCAAACACCAGCACCTAAGAAGACAACTACGCAAGCGGCACCAAAACCAAAACAGCCAACTGCAAGACCTTCTTACGCACCACCAAGTGCACCAAAAATTAATACATCTCAAAAGGCACCAATTGGTTTACCAGCGCCTCCTTCATTAAGCGGTGCAAAACATTACTCAACTGGTCCTGTAGGTGGTAAAACTTCAGGTACAAGTGCATCTGCTGGTTCTAGAACTGGTTCATCAAGTGGAAAAACTTTAGCATCTGCAGGTTCAACTGGTAGTAGAGGTGGCTCTGGTTCTGTTGGTAACGGCGGACCTGGAGGAAATCCAAACGGACCTTGGGGTGTTGATGCTCTTAGAGAACCTAACTTTGCACCTTATATGAGAGAATTGCAAAGTAGAATTAAATACAACTGGGATCCTCCAAAAGGAAACGAAAGCAAAAGAGTTGTGCTATTATTTAGAATTGCTAAAAACGGTCAATTGCTTTCAAATAGGGTTTCAAAATCATCTGGCTTAGCAGCAGCAGATAGAGCCGCACTAAATGCCGTTGAAGTAACAGCGCCATTTAGACCTTTGCCAGCTGAGTTCAGAGGTCAGTATATCGATATCCAATTTACGTTTGATTACAACGTATTTGGGGCAACAGGTTATTAAAGATAAATAAGTACAACATAAATAAAAAGAGGAAAAAATTATGGAATTATTATTACATTCAATTCAATTAGATTGGCCGGTATTATTACCAATCTTAATTTGTTCAATTTTAGTTGTTGCAGTTGCAATTAACAGATGGGCTTATTACCAAAAAAATAAACGAGACGTTGTTGAGTTTATTCCAAAATTACAAAAAGAATTATTGAAAAATAATTTGAACGGAGCTCAAAACTTAGCAGTATCAGTTGGCGGTGTTGTTGGTGAAGTTACAGAAGAAGCAGTAAGAATTTTTGCAGAACAAAAATCTGGTTTCTCTCGTTCATTTGATATCGCAGCTAACTTAGCTACAAGAAAATTAGAACATCATTTAACAATCTTAGGTACAATCGGTGGTGTTGCTCCATTCCTAGGTTTGTTCGGTACAGTTGTTAGAATTCTTTATACATTCCAGGATTTAGCAGTACAAGGTAACCAATCAGCTGCAGTTGCAATGGGTATCGGTTCTGCATTGATTGCTACAGCATTCGGTCTTGGTGTTGCGATTGTTGCAGTTATTTGCTACAACTCTTTCCAAGCAATTGTTAAACGTTACGAAGATGATTTCCAACTTATCAAGTTGTTATTCTTAAGCTTTGTTGACGGTGAAGAAGCTAACCAACCTCAAAATGTGTCTATGTAAGGAAGTAAAAAAATGGCAGTATCTAAAAGTAAAAAAGGAAAACTTTTTACAGAAATAAACATAACTCCATTAACAGACATCTTTTTGGTACTGTTAATCATAATGATGGTTGTTGCTCCTACGTTTCAATCAATGGATAACTCTATTAACGTTCCAGAGATTAATAGTGGTATTACAATTGAACAAAAAAATGCCACAGTTTCTATAACTAAAGCGGGCGAAATGTTTTTAAACGGAACACCAATTTCTGAAAGTGGATTAACAGACGGTTTGATTGCATTAAAACCAAAATTAGAAAAACCAGAAGTAGTTGTTAAGGCTGATGCTGAAACAAAGAGTTCTGAAATAATGAAGGTTATGAACGCAGCGAAAGCAGCTGATTTTGAAAAATTAATAGTTGCCGGTGAACCTTTGAGTAAAAAGGAACAAAAAGAACTTGTAGAAACTATTGATGAAGCTCAAGAAGAAAATGCTGTTTCGACAATGCCAACTTCTAATGATAATGTAGAAGAGTGGGCAGAATAGGAGGTATTAATATGGCAATGAGAGATTCTTTTAATGAAATTAATATTACTCCGTTAACGGATATTTTCTTAGTATTGTTAATCATAATGATGGTTATTGCACCATTGTTAGATCAACAAGGTTTAAACTTGACGGTTCCAGATATTGTAAAACAAGAGGATTTAAAGGATTCTAAGCTGATAACGGTACTTGTTACTAATGATAATAAATATGTTATTAATGACGAAGAAGTTTCTGAAACAGACTTAGAAAATACAATCAAAACAATGATTACAGAAAATCCAGATGGACTTGTAATACAATCAGAACCAGACTCAGTACATGGAGCAGTTGTTAAATTGATGGACAAAGCTCGAAATGCAGGAGTTAAAAATGTTTCAGTAGTAGAAGGTTAATCCTTCTACTATTTTTTTATTTTCCAAGAGCTTGTCTGTTAACTTCTCTTGTAACAATTCTATCGTAGGCATTGTAGTTAGTTCTACCATATTTTAAGATGTAGCTAGAACAACCTTGACCGTTGCCTTCAACGCATCTTTCTATGTGGACAATTTCAATTTTATATGGTTTAATTTCGTTTTTGTAAATGCCGAAATCAAAAACATCTGTCCCTAATTTGTTAGGTCCTTTTTTGCCGTTGATGTCAACGAAAACAGAACCACATCTGCCTCTAGGTCCGTCGCAAGCTGGGTGTTGAATACCAACTGCTACGGTCATTCCGTTTTTTAATTCTGCTTTACGGAAGGCTTCCATTCTAGATAATTTGATAGGGCCCACTTTGTTTTTGTATCTTACATAAGGTGCAAAACAAGTGTTGTCGCTTTTTGCGCAATCTTTTTTGACAGGAAGATATTTGATGTATTTGTTAGCAAGAACATTTACATTCATTTTTTCTTTAGTCCATTCATATTTTTCGCTTTTTAGAGACGTTTGATAGGCTTCTGTTAGCATATTGTATGCTGCGAAAACTTGATGAACAGTATATATTTCTATAATTTTATTTACTGCAAAAGTTACTACGGCAATAATCAAGATTGCAGAGACAGTAATAATTGTATATTTTTGTTTGTCAGTGGAAAAGTGTAAAATCATAAAATCTCCTTTTGATGTTGTTAAGTATAACATATTACATTACAAAATTAAACCGTTTATAAAAGAAATTTAAATTTATATTAAAATCATGTGGATTTGGGGTAGGCAAAAGTAGCGAATAGTGGTATAATATACATGGCTTACTATAATCGAATACGGTGATAAATGATTTCTAATATACTTAGAATGCTTGGTGTATCTGCATTTTTAGGTATTTTACTATTCAATATTGCGACGAGTACAAATACTAAAAGTTCACAGAAAATATCACAAGGATTCATAAATTATAAATCATTAAATGAACGTAGAAGTGTTCAACTTCACCAAAACTATGCTCCCAATGTTATATATTTGGGTGATTCGCAGCAAAACAATTCGGGTTTAGTAAACCTTCGTTCAAGAACTAGATAGTAATTGAGCGAATATATATATTTATTGCTAAAATACCGAAAGCTGAGGAATAAATGAGTTTAGGAACTCTAGAAATAGAAATTTTAAATATAATCTGGCAGATACAAAAAGAAGACGAAGACCGAAATATAGCAGTGAAAGACGTAGTCGATTATTTAAGCCAAAAGAAAATTGAACGTGCTTACACAACAGTAAAAACGGTAATGGACAGATTAAGTACGAAGGAATTTTTAGTCCGATACCGAGTCGGAAAGAAGTTTTACTACAAGTCGGTAATGGACAAAGAGGAAATGGCAAAAGTTGCTATAAATGACATAATACAGCAATTTTTTGACGGAAGTAGTATAGACTTAATCCATTTTATAGAACAGCAAGTTGCAACGTTGGTAAAAGAATAGACAAAGGATAAATCATCTATGATAATAAGCGCAATTAGAGACAAAATCAGAGAATACAGTTCAAAGAAGAAATCTGCCTTTACTGTAGCGGAAGTTTTAATTGCGTTGGTTGTGCTTGGAGTAATTGCTTCAGCAGTTACTGGTGTTGTTTATTTTTCAAAAAACGGAGAATTCCAAAACAGAGATTTAGTAGCCACATTACAAAGCCAAGTAATCAAGTTGAATCGTTCTTACAAGATTGCATTAACCGAAAATGATGATTTAGACCGTTGGGTATACCGTGATGCAAAGGGTACGTTGACAAAGATGAGCACACAAAGCACATCTGAGCAACAAAACAGTATGTTTGCTAAGGTATGGAAGACATACGCATCAACTACAAAGGATTGTGGTGCAACAACAAACGGTGATTGTTTCCCAACAGTTACATCAAACGCATCAAATGGTGCTAGCATAGATTACAATAAAGATGCTAGTTACTATAAGATGAGAACAGCTGACGGCGCAGCGATTGCGATAAAAGTTACTGACCCGTTATGTAGAGGAACAGGCGCAACATCGAGAGATAGGGGTGTTTGCGGTGAGATTATTGTTGATATCAATGGTAACAAAGGTCCAAACAAAGCGGGCTTAGACACATTCCGTCTTGGTATTTTCCACGACGGAATTAGAGCATTCAATGCAGGTTGTAACGACCCATTGAATAGTGCAAGTGTTGTATTAACATCAGGTGCGCCATGTTCAGAAGACATGAACGTAAAAGTTTGTCCAAAAGATTCACCACAAAAATGTTACAACTGTGCTGGTGAAGTTGTTTGCGTTGCAGACCAAAAAGCTTGCGAAACATTGCAAAAGCAAGAAGGTTGCGCAAAAGAAACTTGTCCTACAGGAACTGTTTCATACTACGTTGACGGAAAAGTTCAATGTATACCAGAAGCGCAAAAAGAATGTTACGAAAAGATTAAACTTAACCCAGAATTCAGATGGGATCCGGTTAAGAAAGTTTGCTTGGAGCCAGACGACAATTGTACAAAGAATGGTGGATACTGGGAAGCAAGCAAAGGCATTTGCTGGGATTCACCTGAACATATGTGTCAAACAAAGCAAATGATATATGTTGCAAAACCTGGACAAACACCAGATTTTGAGTGTATCACGCAAGAAACATATTGTAAGAGAGCCATAAAAGACGGCGGTTTAGGCGGCTGGTTATGGAAGAATAACGTATGTTGTACAGCATCAACACCTGCAGCGAATACAAATGCTACATGTTGTAATTCATATAGTGTTAAGGACTCATCAAAGAAAACTTGGTGGGACGGTTCAGCTGCATGTTGTACATCAGAAAACACAGAAGCTTGTTGTAAGAGTGCAGAAAACGGACATGCTGCGGGATTCTGGTCTGGCGGAAAATGTTGGAAAGATCCAAGCACACAATGTACAAAACCTAAATCTGAAGGCGGTTTAGACGGTATTTGGATTCCAAGTACAAGTTCTTGTTGTACAACAAAGATTGTTGACGATGTGAACAATCCTAAGTTCTGTTTTGCAAGTGAAAAGGACAAATGTAACGCAGCCAAAGATAAAGGTGGTAAAGGCGGTTGGTATGTTGCAAGCGCCGATAAATGTTGTATAAATGATACAGACGACAAAGTTTGTTGTAAAGGTATCTGGAGAAGTGTAAACGGTAAGAATTACTGTTATGCGAACGAAAAAGATGTCTGCTTGGCGCCAACAGCGAATGCTGGTAAAGGTGGCTGGTGGGTACCAGAAGCCACTACTTATGATGAATTTGCAGGTTGTTGTACATCAACAGGTTCAAGAGCTTGTTGTAACGGCTTAGATAAGAACCATTGGTGGGCGACAGCAAGCAATAGTTGTTGTTCAGGGGCAGTTGAAACAACAAAAGCATGTTGTGAAAGCGCAGATAACGGACATGAAAGCAAATATTGGACATCAAACCCATCACAATGTTGGACATCTGCATCACAATATTGTATTACAGCTAGCGGTTCAAATGGCTTAGGCGGTTGGAACTGGATTGGCGATGCAAAGAACGGTGTTTGTTGTACAGACACTGCGAAATCTACACGTTCAAACGATAGTGGCAATGGTGAGATTAAACATCAAGGTCAATTTGATAGACAATTGACAGATAATGAGTCTAAGTTATGTTGTATAAACCAATCTACATTGAATGGTCATAGTAGATTTATTTGGTATACATCTAATTTCAAGGGCAATTCTGGATATTGTTGGGATACAGTTAACAATTTATGTCAACAACAAACTGACAGTTCTGACGATCACGGCTTAGGTGGTTGGTATTGGGACGGAACAGATTGTTGTTCTATTAATACAGAAACAAGTTCAATCACATATTGGACAAAAGGTAATATCAAGGCAAATCCACCTACATTAGAATCAACAGCGCCGGTGTCTATTAAGAACCAATCTAATAGATCAACAAAATCTTGTTGTACAAATACTAATGGCAAAGGCGGACACGACAGATTTAACTGGACAGATAAGAACTACCAAGACAAGGGTGGTTACTGTTGGTTTGACGATGAAGAATTATGTCAAGCACAGACTGCAAATTCTGGTAACGACAACGGCATGGGCGGTTGGTACTGGGATAGTGCAACAAGCAGATGTTGTACAAGCAAGTATGACGTTGATAAGAATACGAATACAAAGACACAACAAGTTTATAGAAAAGGTGCTACAGGCGCACAAGTTAAGGCATATAACCAACAAAACGATTCTAATTTAGCTTGTTGTACGAATAGTAATACAAAAGGTGGACACACAAGATTTATCTGGACTGCGAAAGCTTATGCTGACACAAGAGGCTATTGCTGGTTGGATAATAATGAATTGTGTCAAGCTCAAACTGATGATAAATCATATAACCACGATGCCGGTATGGGCGGTTGGTACTGGGATTCAGCAAGCAACAGTTGCTGTACAATTAGAACTACATCTGCGCAAGCTATCAATGTTAAGGGTGGTTCAGCTTCATCAGTAGCGGTTAAGAACCAATCAAGCAATTCAAATAAAAACTGTTGTACAAATAGTAATACAAAAGGTGATCACGACAGATTCAATTGGACAGACAACACATATTCAAACAAAGGCGGATATTGTTGGTTTGACGATGCTGAGTTGTGTCAATCACAAACTGCAAACTCTGGTAATGACCACGGTATGGGTGGTTGGTACTGGGATAGTGCAACTTCAACATGTTGTACAAACAAATATGACGTAAATATTACTACAGCACCAAAGACACAACAGGTATATAGAAAAGGTGCGACAGCTGCTACAGTTAAGGTATTTAATGAACAAAACGCATCAAATAAAGCTTGTTGTACGAATAGTAATACAAAGGGCGGACACACAAGATTTAATTGGACTGACAAGAACTATGCTGGAAACGGCGGATATTGTTGGTTGAATGATGCTGAGTTGTGTCAAACACAGACAGATGCAGCTGGCACATACGGTAAAGATTACGGTATGGGCGGTTGGGCTTGGGATAGCTCAAATAGCAGATGTTGTACAAGCAAGTATGATACAAATATTAAATCTGCGAATGGAACACAAACTATCTATAGAAATGGTGGCTCAAGCGCATCAGTAAAAGCATATAACCAACAAAACGATTCAAACGAATTTTGTTGTACAAACTCTGGAACAAAGGGTGGACACACAAGATTTATTTGGACTTCGAATAACTATGCAAGCTCAGGCGGATATTGTTGGAAAGATAATGCTGAGTTATGTCAAACACAAACAGATGCTTCTAGCACATACGGTAAAGATTACGGTATGGGCGGTTGGCTATGGGATAGCGCAAGCAACAGTTGTTGTACAATCAAGACAACATCAGCTCAAGCTGTTAAGACAAAGGGCAATGTTGCAGGCTCTGTTGCGGTTAAGAACCAATCAAGCAACTCTAATAAGAATTGTTGTACGAATACAAATACAAAAGGCGGACACGATAGATTTAACTGGACAGATAGCACAAATGTTACAAACAGTAAGGGCTATTGTTGGATGAACGACTCTGAATTATGTACTAACCAAGTCAATGGTATGGGCGGTTGGTACTGGGATTCAGCAAGCTCAATTTGTTGTACAGCTAAGTATGGCGAAGAAGGCTCAACAACAAAACAAACTGTATATAGAAAAGGTGCGACATCAGCAACGGTTTCTACAAAG
Source organism: Methanobacteriaceae archaeon (assembly GCA_963602355.1). Taxonomy (GTDB): domain Bacteria; phylum Cyanobacteriota; class Vampirovibrionia; order Gastranaerophilales; family Gastranaerophilaceae; genus UBA791. The sequence goes on along the minus strand of CAVCIU010000006.1, from coordinate 1,283 downwards.
AACCAAAAAGGTGCATCTAGTAAGGCTTGTTGTACAAACTCAAGTACATTAGGCGGTCATACAAGATTTAATTGGACAGATAGCACAAAAGTATCTTCAAGCGGATATTGTTGGATATCAGATGCTGAATTGTGTACAAATAAGACATACGGCATGGGCGGCTGGCTATGGGATTCAGGCAGCTCAAGTTGTTGTACAATTAAGTATGGCGAAGAAGGCACAACAACATCTCAGACTGTATATAGAAATGGCGGAAGCTCAGCGACAGTAGCTACAAAGAACCAAAAAGGTAATTCAAATAAAGCTTGTTGCGTAAGCTCTGATACTTCTGGTGGACATAATAGACGTATTTGGATTGACAACAACTACGATAATAAAGGCGGATATTGTTGGCAAACAGTTCAAGAATTGTGTACAAACGGTACCAATGGTATGGCTGGTTGGGCTTGGGATAGCTCAAACAGCGCTTGTTGTACAATCAAGACTACATCTAACCAAACAAAATATGATGGTTCAACAACAGCATCAACAGTAACTGTTAAGAACCAATCAAGCAATTCAACAATGCAATGTTGTACAAACTCAAGTTCAAGTTATGGACACGATAGAAAATTCTGGTCATCAACAACTGCGAGTCATACAGCAGGATATTGTTGGAGCGGAAAGAGTGAATATTGTACATCTGCTTTAGCCGGAAAAGGTTTAGGCGGTTGGGCATATATTGAAAGCGGAGATGTATGTTGTACAGATAATACAACAACAAACAGAAGATACTATAATGGTTCTTCATATTCTACAATGAACCAAAAAGACCAAAACACAAGTTCTTCTGAAGCTTGTTGTACAAGCTCTGGCTCAACAAATGGACATACAAGATTTAATTGGATTAATAATAGATGTTGGGCATCACAAAGTGAATACTGTACAACAGGTACAGGTAGTAGCGGTGCAGGTGGATACCACTTGGACGGCACAAACTGCTGTACAACAGCTAAGACAGGCACTATTGCTGTAAAAGGCAAAGGTGGCTCATCTGCTACAATTACATTCAAGAACAATTCTGATAACTCAACAGAGGGTTGCTGTAAGAAATATGACGGCAATGCTACAAGAACATTGTGGATGAACAACAAATGTTGGGAAACTTCAAATGGCTCTGGCACAACAGAATCAGATTCATTCTGTAAAGGCTCAAACCCTGGTATGGGTGGCTGGTATAACTACGATAGCGGAAGTACACATTATTGCTGTACTACAAGTACTACTACCGCCGTTACTGGTAA
>CAVCIU010000005.1:0-58280 GCA_963602355.1 Methanobacteriaceae archaeon | reverse complement strand
GGTCTTACTCCAAAAGAATTTAATCAAACATGTAACTAATTGCTTGACATGTACAGCAATGACAGAATAGTTGTTACTTATTTATCACTAAACCAAAATAAAAAGCCCCTTGCGGGGCTTACGTCTTGCTATTTATTTTCAGCAATTCGACTTACTTTCTTGGAATTAGAACATATTATAATTTACTACCAACAGCCTTATACAAATCAATATAGCTGATGTAGCATTCTGAACGTGTTGAATTAATCAATTTTTCTACGTTCAATAAATTTTCTTCCATTTGAACTAAATCTAATCTTGAAATAACACCTTGATTATATTTGTCCTTTGTATAACCAAAATCCTTTGTTTCAAGTTGATGTTGTTTAATGTGTTCGTTCAATTTATCTGTGTCATATTTAACAGATGCCAAAGCATCGTTAACCTCTTGAATAGCTGTCAAATTGGTTTTGTAATAATTTTCAAGCATCTTGTCATACTTAACCTTGCTCAATTTTAAATTAGCAACTCTTGCTCCACCTGTAAACACTGGTAACATAGCACCTAATGCTAATGCAGCTAAAGTTGTTTCTTTTGAAAACATACTGTTTTTAACGTCTAATGCAGCTAAACCAGTAAGATTTATTGTTGGTAAAAATTCCTTCTTAGCAACTCTTACATCAATACCAGCCTTCTTAATCATCTTTTCAGCTTTTAAATAATCTGGTCTATCAACAATGATTTCTGATGAAATTTCTTTTGGAATAGTACCAGTGAATTTAATTTGGTTTAATGGAGTAAAAGCTAAATTTTCACCATTTTTAGGATCTTCGCCAATCAATACACAGAATTGGTCTAGCAATTTTGCTCTTGATTTTTTCAAATCAATTAAATCAGATACTCCATAGACATAAGCTTTATTTGCTTTTACTGTATCTGCTGTTGAAACAATGCCTTCTTTATTGCTTGCAAGCATCATATTATATATATCAAGTCTAGAATTAACGATTTTTTCTTGATATTTAATAATTTCATTTAATTTAACTATATTAAAATATACATTACCAACGGCAGAAGCAACAGAAATATATGCAGCTCTTTCATCGTCTTGAGATGCTTTGTATAATTCTTTTACAGATTTTGTTTTATCTCTATTTTTTAAGAATAAATCAACTTCGTAATTAAACATTGCAGGAACACTAACTGCAAAATCATCTGGTTGCATACCCATAACGTTTACAAATGCTGGAGTAATACCAACACCTGCTGATGGTAATTCATTAGCAAATTGTAATTTCATATTTTGATAATATTCTTTTACAGTCAAACTTGCCATTTTAAGGTCATAGTTTTGTTTAATAGCTAAATCAATGTAATGATTTAAGTTTTCATCATTAAACTTTTTCCAAAAATCCATATTTACATAAGCATATTTATAATCATCATTTTCTTTTTTAGATTTTTTAACTTTATGATTATAAACGGTTTGTTGATTATTTTTATGATTATTTTCGGTAATTGCAAATGCTGGCATAACGTAAGTGAAGTTAAAGCATGCCAAAATTAAAACTGCTGTAAATCTTTTCAAATTCATTATCTTACCTCATACTTGACAAATCTGATGAGTACATGTTACCATATCTTTGTTACAAATGCAACATGTATTTTTTGAAACAGGTTTGTTATGTAACACTCTCAAATAGACTAGGGGCAAGAAATGACAATAAAACAAATGGAAGAGGCAAAAAAGGATTTTAGCAAATCTGCATTTTATATGATACAAAAATTATCTATATATACAGATCAATTAGCTAAAAACTTTTTTGAAATAAGAAATGTAGACATCACTCACGACGAATTTATCGCAATCAATCAAATCTTAAATCACCCAGACATTTGTCAACGTGATTTAGCAAAGTTGATTTTAAGAGATAGAGTTAGAACAGGTAGAATTCTTAATTCATTAGAAGAAAAAGGTTATATCACAAGAACTAACGATACTAAAAACAACAGACTTGTTAGAAGATTAAGAGTTACAAAATCTGGAAAACAATTATATGAAAGCCAATTCGCAATAATGGAAAAAGTTATGGCAAAATTGTTAGAAAAGTTTTCAGAAGAACAATTATTTGATTTAAGAGACACTCTAGTTCAACTAGAACAAGCTCTTTCAGAAATCGTAGAATTTAATATTTAACGTCATAGGAGAAAAATAAAATGACAGAAGATAAAGAATTAAAAAAAGAATTAAAGAAAAGTTATAAAAAATCGATTGGGATTATCGTTGCAATTTTACTTATTGCAGCGACAATAATTGCTGTTATTGATGCAATGCACTACCAATCAACAGAAGATGCTTACATCGAAAACCACACAGTACAAGTAGCACCAAAAGTTGCAGGTCAAATTGTAGCTGTATATATTAAAGATAACCAAGCAGTAAAAGCCGGTGATTTAGTAGCACAAATCGATGATGCAGATTACAAAGTAAAACTTGAACAAGCAGAAGCTAATTATCAAAGTGCTCTAAAATCTCAAAACATCGCAAAAGCAAATCTTTCTGCAGTTGATGCTGAAATTGCTCTAGCAAAAAAAGATGTAGACAGATATACAAAATTGTATGAAACAGGTTCTGTATCAAAACAAACACTTGATAATGCCGTTACAAAATACGAATCTGTAAAAGCAAGACAAGAAAATGCTGAACAAGCGATTTTGACAAAAGACCAAGTAAATGTTGCTGATGCTGATATCAAAGCCCTAAAAGCAATCAGAGATCAAGCTCAATTAAACCTATCATATACAAAAATTTATGCCCCACAAGATGGAACAGTTTCAAGCAAAAGAGTTGAAAAAGGTGCTTATGTACAAGTTGGAAGTCCTTTATTTGTAATCGTTCCAAACGAAGTTTGGGTTGTTGCAAACTTCAAAGAAAACCAATTAGAAAAAATGAAAGCAGGACAAAGTGTAGAAATCAAAGTTGACACTTATCCAAAACATAAATTTAAAGGCAAAGTAGACAGTATCCAAAGAGCTTCTGGTGCAAAAGCTAGCTTATTCCCTCCAGAAAATGCTGTTGGTTCTTTCGTAAAAATCGTACAAAGAATCCCTGTAAAAATCGTTTTCACAGAAGATATAGACAAAGACCAATACTTATTAGTTCCAGGAATGTCAGTAATTCCAAAAGTAAGAGTAGTTGAATAATAGGTAGAAAAATGTCAGAAGCAGTAGCTACAACTGAAGAATGGAAACCAAAATACGGACCTTGGATAGCTGCAATTCCAACAATGTGCGCAGCGTTCATGTTCGTACTTGATGAAACAATCGCAAACGTTGCTCTTCCTCACATGGCTGGAACATTTTCTGTAAGCCGTGAAGAATCAATGTGGATTTTAACATCATACTTGGTTGCAAGTGGTATCACAGTTCCGACTGTTGACTGGTTCTGTAAGTTACTTGGCAGAAAGAATTTCTTTATGCTAAGTATTATGATTTTCACAATATCATCATTTTGTTGCGGTATTGCAAATTCAATAGAAATGATACTTGCAGCAAGAATTTGTCAAGGTTTCGGTGGTGGCGGATTGTTACCGATATCACAAGCAATTTTACTAGAATCATTCCCAAAAGACCAACGTGGTAAGGCAATGGCAGCCTTCGGGTTAGTAATCGTAATGGCGCCAATCATTGGACCTGTTCTAGGTGGTTATATTACCGACAACTGGAATTGGCCGTGGATTTTCTTCATAAATATTCCAGTCGGATTTTTAACCTTATATATTTCTAAAACGTTATTGGAAGACCCACCTTATGCTAAAAAACAAAAAGGGGTAAAACTTGATGCAGTAGGATTTTTCTTCCTAGCTTTATGGATTGTATCACTTCAAATCGTTCTTGATAAAGGTAACAATGCAGACTGGTTTAATGCTTCTTGGATTTGCAAATTAACCGCTGTATCTGTAATTTCAATGATAATATTTATCATTTCTCAGATAAAAAGTAAAAATGCACTTGTTGATTTAAGTATTTTTAAAGATAAAAACTATTCAATTGGTACACTTGTTCAAGTCATAATTCAAGGGGTAGTTTTAGCTTCACTTGCTATCTTACCTCAATTCCTACAATCACTAATGGGTTATGATGCGTTCTTGAGTGGTTTATCAATTATGCCTCGTGGTGTTGGTAGTTTTATATCACTAGCACTTTGCGGACAACTTACAAACAAAGTTAATAATAAATTACTAATTTTAATAGGTTTCGTACTTGTTGGTACATCAGGTTTAATGCTAGGTAACTTAAACCTTGATATTTCAAGTATGAATATCGTTATACCAAACTTTGTATTCGGTCTTGGTATGGGATTTGCAATGATTCCTGTAATTTCATTATCCGTAATGACACTACGTAACGACCAAATGACAAACGCAAGTGGTGTTCAAAACTTGCTTAAAAATATTGGTGGTTCAATCGGTACATCACTTGTTGGTACATTAATCACAAGATTTGCACAAATTCACCAAGCATACTTGGTTGGAAACTTACACCCACTAAATCCTGTATTTGAGCAAAAATTACAAGCAACTTGGGGAGCTTTAAGCCAATATACATCAATGGATATGGCAAATTATATGGCTCAATATTCACTTTATGGAGAAATGCTTAAACAAGCTAACCTTTGGGGATTTATTGAAACCTTTAGAATTTGTGGCATTGCGTGTTTCGTAGTTATTCCGTTTATCTTCTTATTGAAAAATATGAAAAAAGAAGATACAGAAAACACAGAAAAATCTTAGAATTTTTCAACATACCAAATACATTTAACTTGAGTTTTTTCATAAGCAAAACATTTGTAAGGTGTCAATTTTAAATTATCCCAAACAATTGAATTGCCTTTGATTTTACCGTTTTCAAAAGTTGCCATATTTACAATAGCTTTTGGGTTATTTTTTAGAATTTGTTTTAATTGTTCTGGATAAATATCTTGATTAAAATATGAAACAAAAAAGACATTTTTATCAAATAAAGAAGCTAGTCGTTTGCTATCATTACGTTGAATAAAGAAATCTTCCTTATCATCTTCAAAATAACACCACTTAGAATTTTCAGCTATAGGTTTTGTATCAACTCCATAAGTCGAATCCTTGCAATAACTTTTTAGATTAAAATTGACTTTCTTTGAATAAGGAAGCAGTGCATACCCAAGAGGATCAACATCATCAAGAATTATAGTCTGATTTTTAATATTTTCATCATTTATTACAATTTTAAAAATATTTTGAATTTCATAAGAAAATACTTCTTTGTTGATAATTCTACTCAAATTGCCATAAGCATTTACGTTTAGAATAGAAATTATACAAAGAGATATAATCAAAGCTTTGTTCAGTTTCAGACCTAAATCAAGCGCCACCCAAATCGCAATCAATAAATAAATGTAATAAAAATAGTGATTCCAATAATGTCCAAAGTATTTAAAAATAAAACAATAAGAAAGTATTAAATAAGTAAAATATACAAAGAACAAAGCTTTTTTAGATTGCTTTATGCAAAATAAAGAAACACCCGTACAAATCAAAACAGGTACAAAATACCACCATGCAATATTTTTAACTAATGGTTTCAACCCTCTAAATTCTAGTAAATACGTAGAATCAGAACCTGAAAGAACATACAAAATAAGACTTCCGCCTAATACAAAAATAATTGATGGAATTATCAAATTTTTCAAATTACATTTTTCTTTAAAGAAATCGTACAAAAACAATATCCCAAAAGCAGTTGCTCCAAACAATGCCATAACAGAAGTATTAGCGCATAGAACTAGCAATATTGAATAAATGACAGGGTGTTTTAATTTATCTTTGTACAAAATTGTTAGTAAAAATAGTAAAAATATCCCGATAGAATAACATCTTGCAATTATTGAATAAACTGTAAAAAATGGAAAAGAAAAAGTTATCAAAACCTTTATTAAATTATTGAAAGGCGATTTTTTCCATAATAAAATTATTGCGCCAAAACAAAATATCCAGTTCAAAAACTGCATTACATATGGATATCCAAAATCTAACTTTGCAAAAGGCATTAACATCAAATACCAAATCAGAGTATGACCTTCGACCTTCATTAATTTTATAATTTCAGTTAAGCTCAATTCTTGCGCAATTGTCCAAGCATGAGCTTCGTCCAACCACGGAATATGGTTAAACATTCTAAACAAGGTTACGCAAACCCAAATGACGATAGAAATTATAAATATTTTATTTTTCATTGTATTCCTGTTCAGTATTTACTTTCCACAAAATATTTTTATCAGAATTATTTTTTATAATTCTAACCGCCTCAAACCCACTCAACATAGAGTGATCCATATTATTGTATTTGTGTTGACCATTTCTACCGATGCAGTAAAGATTTTCAAAAGACATCAAATATTCTTTTACTTTATCAAAATTTTCATAAGCATCAAAGTACGCAGGATAAGCTTTTTTAACCTTTTCTAGTTGAGTTTTTAAAACATTTTTCTTATCCAAAATACCGATTTTTTCAGCCTCAGAAATAGCAAATTGAATAAAATCTTCATCTGACATATTCCAGAATTCGTCGTTTTCGTTACAGAAATATTCCATAGAAATCAAAATCTTATGTTCAAAATCCTTAACAAGATAAGGCGACCAATTGTTCATAACCTGCAATCTACCGACTTTCACATCAGGTTCTTGAACATAAATCCAATTATCAGGACAAATATTACCTATCGTCTTGTAATTAGTATTGTTTTTAAGTTTAAATTCATCTAAATACAAAGCTACAAGCATATAATCACGATATGGCAACTCTTTCGCTACCGAATAAACCTCTTCTGAAGGTTTATTTTTAAGTCCCAAAATCAAATCTTTAATAGGCATAGACGATAGAACCAAATCGCCATAATATTCATACTCATTGCCATTTTCAATAACTGTCAAGGATTTAATCTTATTATCTTCATTATTTAAGGCTGTAACTTTTGCGTTTAAGTGAATTTCTCCGCCATTGTTTCTGATGTAATCAGCCATCAAATTCCACAATTGACCGCAACCAAATTTTGGATAGAAAAATTCGTCAATTAAAGTTGTTTCCTTCTTTTTAGTCAAATGTAGGGCATTCAAAACAGCCTTAATCAAAGACAAGCCTTTAATTCTTTGTTCACCCCACTCTTTTGAAATATCTCGAGGGTGTTTTCCCCAAACTTTTTCAGTATAGTTTTCAAAGAAAGTTTTATACAAAACTTTTCCAAAACGATTTATCATAAAATCTTCAAGATTTTTTTCTTTTCTTTTGAAAATCGTTGATTTTAAATAACTAAAACCTGCAAGCATTGTTTTTGCAATACCTAAATTAAGAACAGTGCTTAATTTCAAAGACACAGGATAGTCAAAGAATTTGCGTGTATAATAAATTCTCGAAAATCTACGACGTTTTAACATTACATCGTCAATTTCATTAGGATTTGCGTTATTTATTTTTGACAAATTATTAACTTCTCTATCTAATATTTCATCATCAATTGATTTTTCACTTTGAAGAGGTAAAAAATCTTCCCACAAATCAAGAATTTCTTGAGTTTTGGAAAACATTCTATGTCCTCCTAAATCAACTCCCGACCCGTCAAAATCAACAGTTCTAGAAATCCCACCGACTTCATCAAGCTCCTCAATAATAATCGGTTTTACATCATCAGTTTCCGTCAAAAACTTATATGCAGAAGCAAGACCGGCTGGGCCTCCTCCAATTATTAAAGCAATTTTATCTCTCATAGATTGTTTAAAACTCCATTCAAAGCCTCTAAGCTTCTATTTGCAAGAATTTCAGCCTTAGCCTTTTTATCTTTTCTAATCTTTTTAGGTAGTTCAATATTGTTTATCAAAGCCCAATTTGAATTAACTGGTTGAAGTTGTTTATGATTTTCGTCAGTAATATAATTCAATAAAGCACCCAAAATACACTCAGAAGGCATTTCTAACATTGGTTCACCCTTGAGATATTTTGCCATATTAATCCCAGCAATTAAACCTGATGCCATACTTTCTGTATAACCCTCAACACCTGTGATTTGACCGGCAAAAAACAAATTATCACGTTTTTTAGTGTTCAATTTATTTGTCAAAATCTTTGGACTATTAATAAATGTGTTTCTGTGCATTACACCATAACGAACAATATTAGCATTTTCTAACCCTGGAATAGAATGAATAAGTTCTTTTTGAAAACTCCATTTTAAATTAGTCTGAAATCCAACTAAATTGTATAAAGTCTTCAACGCATTATCCTGTCTAAGTTGAACAACAGCATAATTTATTTCATTGTTTCTTTTATCAACAAGCCCAACAGGTTTCATAGGTCCAAAACGAAGAGTATCAATACCACGAGAGCCTAAAACCTCTACTGGCAAACAGCTTTCAAAGAATTTAGCATTTTTTTCAAATTCTTTAAGTTCAATTCTTTCAGCATTAATCAAAATATTATAGAATTTTTCGTACTCTTCTTGGTTCATAGGACAATTAATATAAGAAGCCTCGCCCTTATCATATCTTGAGCCGTAAAAAGCTTTATCAAAATTAATACTATCTTTTTCTACAATCGGAGCAACTGCATCGAAAAAGTGAAGATGTTCCTCTTGAGTAAATTCTTGAATACTTTTTGTCATACTATCAGAAGTCAAAGGACCAGATGCAATAATAACATCACCATCAGGAATCTCATCAACCTCTTCTCTAATTAAATTAATTAAAGGATTTGCTTCAATTAATTCTGTAACCCTTTTTGAAAACTCTTCTCTATCAATTGCAAGAGCATTGCCTGCAGGAACTTTAACATCAAAAGCAATCTTAATAAGTTCTGAACCTAAAAGTTCCATTTCTTTTTTCAACAAACCACTTGCAACAGACAAATCATAAGAGCCCATACTGTTTGAACAAACAAATTCTGCCAATTTTTCAGTGGTATGTGCGCCTGTCATTTTTACAGGTCGCATTTCGTATAAATCTACTTCTATCCCTCTTTTTGCAAGTTGTAATGCTGCTTCACTTCCAGCCAAACCTGCACCAATAATTTTAACTTTCATAAAATAAGTATACCAAAAAAATTTATTTAGTGTAAAATGACTATATGAACAAGAAAAATATATTAGTCGTATTCGGAACAAGACCCGAAGTTATTAAATTAGCACCAGTTATACTAGAACTTAGAAAGTATCCAGAAAAATACAACGTAATTGTATGCAACACTGAACAACAAAAGGAGCTTTCTAACCAAACTTTGTCATACTTTAACTTAAAGGCTGACATCAACCTTGATTGTATGAAACCAAATCAAACATTAGCAGAAGTTCAAGCAAGAATTTTGACATCTCTAAGCAAAGTTTTTGACGAAAACAAAATTGATGCAACAATCGTTCAAGGCGACACAATGACAGTACTTTGTGGGGCACTTACAAGTTACTATAACAGAGTACCAGTATTCCACGTAGAAGCGGGTCTTCGCTCATACGACATCTTTGAACCATTCCCAGAAGAGGTTATGCGTCAAATGACTTCTCGTGTTGCAGATTTACACTTCTGCCCAACAGAGAAAAATCAAAAAGCTTTATTAAAAGAAGATATTGATAAAAATAAAGTTCACGTAGTAGGAAACACCGTTATTGATGCTCTTTTCTGTTTATCAGAAGAAACATTGAACAACGCTAAAAAATTCTACGAAGAACAAAATATCAAAATCGATAACAACACAATCTTAGTTACAGCTCATAGACGTGAAAATCATGGTGAAAGAATTGATAGAATTATTGAAGCAATAAAAACACTTGCTCAAAAGCATACATCACACAGCTTCATAATTCCTGTTCACCCAAATCCAAACGTTAAAGAAAAAATTTATAAACACTTAGACAAAATTGAAAATATTCATTTATTATCACCACTTGATTATCCAAATCTAGTGTATTTGATGAAAAATGCTAAACTTATCCTAACAGATAGTGGCGGAATTCAAGAAGAAGCACCTTCTTTCGGCTGTCCAACACTTGTTATGAGATATGAAACAGAACGTCAAGAAGGTATTGAAGCAGGGGTTTCAACTCTTGTCGGTGCAGAATACGATAAAATCGTTAAGCTTAGCGACGAAATCCTTTCTAAAGACAAAGCAGAAACAAGATTGAGTGTTCAAAACCCTTACGGAGACGGTAAATCATCTCAAAAGATAGAAAAACTTATTTCTGAATATTTTAATAAATAATTAAAAAAAAGAAGAGGGCGAAGCCAACGGCTTCGCCCTCTTCTTTTAACTTGTCAATTTTACTATAATCATTCTTCCATAGTATCAAGTAAAATCTTCGTATATTTAGTTTTAAAGAATTCAGTATTGATATTCAATTTTGAACCAATTGCAAACAATATTTCCAAAAATTCTTTATCTCGTTCTGTATGAGATTTTTCGAAATCTTCTAGAATATCGCCCAGTTGAATAAATATTTTACTGAAATAAATATTTTGAGCCTCAGAAATTTCAACTTTCATATCTAAATCTTCAATATGTTTGAAAATTTCTAAAGTTGCATCAGCTTGACTGAAATCAAAGTTTTCCGCTAAACGAGTAATATTTTGTAGCAATTTTGCTGAGAAAATTTTACTTGTTGAAGTTTTATCAATTTTAAGTTCAAGTCGTTTAGCCTCATTATCAATATCTGCAGCCTCTTTAATTACGTCGTCATCAATGTAACTTTTTGAGTCAGTAAACAAGTCATTGAATTTTTTAGTCAAAGCATATTGAGCAGAAATCTTGAATTCAGGAGGAATATTCAAGCCCAAAGATTGCATTTGAGCGATAGAACTTCTGCCATCATAATACATTTGTTGATATGTTTCAGAGAATTTTTCCATCTGATCTTTTAACAACATTGCTAAAATATTCTTACGTTGTTCAGCAAAAATATCTTTCAATGTGAAATATTTTTCGCCGAAATATTCATCAATTTTTCTAATAATTTCTGTCAAAGGTTGGTCAGAGAATGTTTTAGCCAAATCTTCTTGTGTACAATAGTAGTCTTTTTCGTTTGTGAAATCTTTAATTGCACAGTGGAAATCTCCGCCTTCATACTGAATTAAAGTAACCATTGTATCAAAAGTTTCTAATGTAATATTAGATTTTATTTCAACGTGAGCTATAACAAGATTTGTAGACCCTTTAACAATTTTTTTGTAAGCTAATTTTCTTGCAGTGTAACAGTATAAATCTTCTTCATCATCAATATCTCGGAATAATGATAAGATTGCCCATAAAGATGCAAGTTGTTTAATACTTACAACACTTGGTCTTACGAATTTGTCATAAATATTTCTACCGTTGCCGTATTCTTTAATATTACTTTCTGCTTTTTCTAAGATTGATAAAAATCCTTCTTCTAAATTTTCATCTGTGAAAGATTTAGCAAGTTGCATAGCACGAGCAGCATATTTCATAATTTGGGTTGTTTCAATACCAGAAATTTCTGAGAAAAACCAACCGCAACTTGTGAACATCAACAAGGCTTGTCTTTGAATTTCTAACAATTTCATCGCAGAAACTTTATCTTCACCAGATAAACCTTCTACAAAGTTAGCTTTTTGGTACTTTTTAACATTTAAAAGAGCTCTGTCTAGAATAACATCGATATAGTTATTTCTTGCAGTCCAAACATCTTTAAAATATTTTTTACCTTCTTTTGTATAAATTTCAACCAATTTATCACGTAAGTAATTTAAAGCTTCACGAAGAGGTTTTCTCCATTTTTGGTTCCAACCTGGGTGTCCACCTGTTGAACAACCGCAATCATCAGACCAACGACCAACTCCGTGAAAACAACTCCAGCTTGATGCCTGCTTAATATCAACCTCGTATTTTACACCGAATTCATCTAAAAATTCACCGTAGTTTACGATTTGGAAACCTTCATCTTTTGCTCTAACTTTTACAACATAAGCTAATGCCATATCACCAAATTTTGTATGGTGTCCGTAACTTTCGCCGTCTGTTGCAATATTAACCAATTGAGGATAACCTCTTGTTGGAGAAACACCTTCTTTTAGTCTTCTGATAAATTTATTACCGTCTTTTAAAAGTTCATCAAATGCAACAGATTTAGAAATAGCGCCGTCATAGAAGAATAGGTCAATATATTTACCTTTGCCATTCTTTAAGAAATAACGGTATGGTCTTGCAGGGTCAATGTTACCCCAGCTTACATCTTGCCAATTATCTTCATCTATTTTTTTACATCTTAAAGCTTGATATGGAGATAAAATTGTATATTTAATACCATTATCAACTAAAACTTCTAAAGTTTCATCATCAACTGCTGTTTCAGCTAACCACATACCTTCAGGTTGTCTACCGAAACGATAGAAGAAGTCTTTAATACCCCATTTTACTTGAGTTTGCTTATCCTGGTAATTTGCAAGAGGCATAATTATGTGATTGTATACTTGAGCTAAAGCATTACCATGTCCGTTGTGTTCAATAACACTTTCAATATCAGCTTTTATAACTCTGTCATAAGTTTGTGGCGCATGTTCTTCCATCCAAGACAAAAGTGTTGGACCAAAGTTGAAACTCATATATTCATAGTTATTTACAACATCTAAAATCTTATTTCTGCTATCAACAATTTTTGATACAGAATTTGGATTATAACATTCAGCGCAAACTCTCTCATTCCAATCGTGAGCAGGTGCCGCACTCTCTTGAGTTTCAATAGCCTCTAACCAAGGATTTTCTCTTGGCGGTTGGTAAAAATGCCCATGTATAGTTAAAAAATTCTTTTTATCACTCATCTAATATAATCTCCCTATATTACATAAGTGTAGCATATATGACAAAAAATTTTCTCATATATATGAATTATTTAAAAACTATTTTTTAACTTCTTTTTTCTTAATTACAGTTAAGCTTTCAACATCAACCCAAGCATCACCTAAAGCTGAAGAAAAAACTGTACCAGTATATTCAATAACATCACCATTGTTTAAATCAATGAATTTTTCTGCCATATCTCTTGATAAGAAATTTTTCAATTCTGACAATGGAATGTCATTTGAAACATTTGGTCTTTGAATCAAGAAAGTAATATACTTTTCAGAACTTTTCATTGCTGGTTTGTAGTCTAAACCTAAAATAGAAAACTTATCAAAGTTACCAGTAACTTTAACTTTTTTATTCAAATATTTATCTGGATTTTCAATCAAATCAAGCGGAGCAACACTTATGACTTCTGTATTTTGAGCTTGCATTTGAGGTGCGTTTTGTAATTTTTTATTCAAAACTGATTTTTCAGTTTTTTCAACAGTTGTAACAGTTGTTTTTTGAACCTTTTGACCTTCTGCATTAACTGATAATAAAGTTGTACCAAAAGTAAAACCTAATACAAAAACAGCAACTGCAATAATTATTTTATTTTTCATTTTTAATATTCCTTTCAATTACATTTTTATTTTAACATAATAAAATTATTTTTTATTAATAATAAATCTATTCTTAAAAAAATCAATTAATAAAATAGGTATAAAATTTATAAGTTAGCAATAATAAAAAAGTTTACAAAAAAAATAATGTTAAGAATTTTGTCTTTTGTAGACAGATATGATAAAATGTGTATTGATACTTGGGAAGTTAGGAAAACCAACAACAAATCGGAAAAGGATATAGGGGTGCAAAAAGCCATGATAAGTGGGTTTAGCAACGATAAAGTTAACGTTAACATAAGATATGTTAACATGCCAACAGCCATGACTGATAGATTTGAAATCAGCCATGACACTCTTAATGTGTTCAAAATCCGATTTAACAATATATTTAAAAATGAAAAAGCAATGTATGCTACAATTGCAGTATTAATAAGCTTATTCTCACTATTAGCCGGATATACTATATACTATATTTACGATTTGTATCAATTAGACTCACACCCAATCAGTATTAAAGACGAATTTGTAGCCGATACAGGAATTGGCACTAGCGACGTATCCGATTTAGATGTTTTATTAAGCGCCCAATATGGAGCAAACAATGTGGGCGGAGTTCCTGCACCAATCAACTCTTCTGGAGGTTATGGACAAACTCCTCCAACTGGTGATAGTGGGGTTTCTGGTATAGCATTCCCAAGAAAAGGTAGAAAAATTATTGAAGTTACAGATGACATAGACGATTCTGATATCGCTATTGCAACAGCAGAAAAGAAGGTTTCATTCTCTGTCTATAATAAAGAAAGAACAAATCCATTTGTACCTTACACTAATGCACTAGGCGCAACAAGAAAAGTAAGTTATCCAGAACCTGTTCCACAAGTTCCAACAGATTCTGATGCTGAAAAAGTTTTAACAACAACCATTTCAGGTATCTTGTATGATCACTATAGCCCTTCTGCTATCTTGAATATACAAGGTTCTGATTACCTTGTAAAAAAAGGTGATATCATCAATAGATTTAAAATTTTAGACATAACACACTCAACTGTTACTGTAAAACTTGGTTCAAATGTTTACAGCGCAGGTGTTGGTGAACAAATCAACGGTAAATTAGAATACAATACAATTTCTAATTTAGGTAACAAGTTTGGCGGTTCTTCTGGAATCGACAGAATGATATACAATTCTAATCAAAGATTATAGGACAATAAAAATGATAAGATTAAAGGTTAAAAATATAATAATATTTTCAATATTAACAATTCTCTTTGGGGTAGGGGTTTCAGCTTTTGCAGTAACTCAAAAACCTGTTCTTAGAGATACAAAACCAACTCAAATGAAATTGGAAGGCGATATTCAATTCACTCGTACCAATCCTAAGATTACATTGAGTTTGAGAGATTCTGACGTACAACAAGTACTTAGAATGTTTGCCGACAAAGCTGGTTTGAATATTATGTTCCACAACTCAGTTCCAAAAGATAAAAAAATCACTTTGGACTTAGTTAACGTACCATTAAATGATGCTTTCAAACTAGTTTTACAAGTTTCTGAATTAACATATTATGTTGAAAATAAAACAATGATTGTTGCAAATGCTAAAGATGCAAAAGATTTAACATATTCAAGACATACAATGACATCTTTACCAGTAAAACACCTAGATGCAGCATTAATTGCAAACTTTTTGAATAAAAATATTTTTAACCAAAATTTACCAGGACTTTCAACTGGTGATATTGTAACAACAAACCCACTTGACAACGAGTTATTAATCTTCGGAACAAAAAATGACGTATTAATGGCTCAAAAGATTTTGGATAAATTTGATAAAAAACCAAAATCAACAACATTTGTACTAAACCACACAACACCAAAAGAAATGGCAGACTTGATTTGTAAAATCTTAGTACCAACAACATTTGGTTCAAAAGGTGGAGGAACAGGTGGCGCCAGTGATATCTTCAACGGAAAAATGACAGGTGGCGCTGGAGAAATAAGTGGAGGTTCTGGCGGAAGTTCTTCTGCTATCAAACTTGGTGAAGGTTTTGTAGCTTGTGAAATTAAAAATGATGTTAAAGCTGGAAACTTTTCATCATTTCCAACTCAATCACTAACAGTTTCTTATTATCCGCAAATCGGTACTATCAACGTTATTGGTGGTAACGATAACCAAATTGAAACAATTAGAGAATTCGTAGAAGAACACGATAAAAAACAATTAATGGCATATCTTGAAATCGCCATTGTTGAATCAAGTGAAAACGGTTCTAAACAACTTACAAACCAATGGGCATATGCTAATGGTAAAACTATGGTAACAATGAACGGTGGTTTTGCGACAACTATTTTACTTAGAGGTAATGTTCCACTTCTTGACCCTTCAAGAGTTTTAGGAAACTATCCAACAACAATTGAATGGGCTGTTAACTACTTGTTATCAAATACAAAAGGTAAATTGTTATCAAACCCACGTATCTTAGTTACAAATGGTCAAACTTCTACAATTGACTTAACAGAAGACTACATCAAAAAAGTTACAACAGAGACAGCATCAAACACCTCTACAACCGATTCATATAGATTATCTAAAAACTACGAAATCGGTAATGATAAAGGTTTGAAATTCACAATCACGCCTCAAATCAGCCCAGAAGGTTATGTTACATTTAACATCAATCCAACATACACAGTTGTAGCTGGTCAATTGGGTGAAGGTGATGATGTAGAAGCAACTTTACTTGCAAGAAGAAATCTTGATTTAAAAAATATCCGTGTAAAAGACGGTGATACATTAATATTAGGTGGTCTTGTTAATGAACAAGAAACAAAAGGTATTTCTAAAATTCCTATTCTAGGTGATATTCCTGTAATCGGATTTTTCTTTAGATCTTCAAATCTTTCAAGAAGTAAATCTGAATTTATCGTAATGGTAACACCAAGAATTATCTTTGATGAAGAAGATATTGAAACATACAAAAAAATTCCAAAAACTAAAAGAAGTAGTGAACTATAATGGACGAAAAAATACAAAAGTTAAAAGCTAATATAAATAAGGCTGTGGTATCAAAATTTGATATTGCAAAGCTAAATGAGTTGCAATTTTTGCCAATTAACACAAAAAATACAACTTTATTTGCAGTGGGCAACCAACATACACACAAACAAGAAGCTGGTGAATTAGTTAAAGCCGTTTGCGGTTGCGAAACTCAATTTATATTTTTACCAAACGAAGCTTTTAATGAACTATTTTCTGGAATAGCAGAAGAACACAAACCAGAACCACAAGTTATTGATGAAGAAGAAAAGGTTAAAGAGGTTAATGCACAACAACAAACAACAAGCGCTAATCCTTCAAAACAAACTCCTAAAACTTTCTCTGAAATGAACAAAATGGTTGGGGATTTGTTCTACCACGCAGGTGAAATCACAGAAGTTCAATTAGCAGAAGCAACCGAAGATTCTAAAAAGAAAATGGAGCCTATTGGTACAACTCTTTACAGAATGGGCTATATTTCTTTACCTCGTTTAAAAACTGCTCTTGCGGAAGTTTTTGAACAAGAAGTTGTTACAGCAGAAATGTTTAAAGACTTGGATAAAAATATTAAACTGTTACCAGAAGATTTTATTAGAGAAAATAAAATCTTACCAATGTTTTCTGACGGGAAAATATTAAAAATCGGTTTAGTAGAGCCTTATAACACAAGCCCACTAAAAGAAATTGTATACATTACAGGTCAAAATCCTAAACCATATATCATAACGTCTTTTGAATTTGAACAAACAATTGATAAATATTTTTCAAAAGAAAAGAAACAATCAGAAAACATCTTACGTAAACTGGAAGCAGAAGCAAGCCAATTAAGTGTTGAAGATTCTCTATGGGAACAAATTGATAAAGAATTACAAGAAAACTCTAGTACCGTAGCAGAATTCGTAACAAAAATTTTGACAGATGCAATTGACTTAAAAGCATCAGATATTCACATTGAGCCACGATTGAAAAACCATGTTGTAAGATACAGAATTGACGGTATTTTAAGACATGCTCTTGATTTGCCTGCAAAAATTGAACAACCAGTACTAACACGTTTTAAGGTTCTATCAAGAATGAACATCGCTGAGCACAGAAGACCTCAAGACGGTACTTTTACTATATCGTACAAAGATAAAGAATACGATTTCCGTATCAACTCTTTGCCAGTATCTAACAAGGAAAAAATGGTAATCCGTGTACTTGCTCCAGCGGTTACATTAAATTCTTCTGAAAAAGAAATCAAATTACTTGGTGCAAGTCCAAAAGACTTGCAAAAGATAAAAAAACTTATATCATGCCCGAACGGAATTATTCTAACATCAGGTCCTACTGGTTCTGGTAAAACTACAACTTTATATTCAATCTTAAAGAATTTGAATACAGAAGCTGTAAATATTACTACAATCGAAGACCCGATAGAAATTAAGCTTGAAGGTGTAAACCAATCTCAAGTTAACGTAAAAGCGGGTATCACATTCGCATCATGTATGAGAGCAATTTTAAGACAAGACCCTGATATCATACTTGTCGGGGAAATCCGTGATTACGAAACACTTGAAGTTGCAATTTCTGCTGCACTTACGGGGCACTTAGTACTAAGTACAGTCCACACAAATTCTGCAGCATCAACACTTACTCGTTTAATCGAAATGGGTGCAAAAGATTATCTTGTATCTTCAACATTAATGGGTGTAATCTCTCAAAGACTTGTAAGACACCTTTGCACAGATTGCAAAGAAGAATACTACCCAACACACGATGAAGCTGCTCAAATATTCAATGATGAAGAAGATATTCAAAAATTAATGTCGACAAAATTGTACAGAGCTAAAGGTTGTGGACAATGTGATATGACAGGTTACAAAGGTCGTATGGGAGTTTATGAAATTCTTCCAATATCTAAAGAAATTAGAAAACTAATTTCTCAAGGTGCACACGATATTGAAATTGAAGATGCAGCTATCGCTACAGGTATGAAAACATTAAGTCAATCTTGCTTAAATCACATACTAAATGGTGAAACTACAATATCAGAATATGTAAGAGTTCTAGGTTTAGTTAACGAATAGGATTTAGCAAATGCCAATATATAGTTACACAGCATTAAAAAATAAAGATGTAATAAAAGGGACTCTTGAAGCCAACAACCACAAAGAGGCACGAGACCTTATCCGTAAGATGGGATATATTCCTACAAAGATTATGGAAACAGGCAAGGGCGGAGAATCTGAGAAAAAAGTTGATTATAAAAAAATCAATAAATTAAAGCTTAGTGAAAGAGTAGAATTCACATCGACATTTCAAATTCTTGTTCAATCAGGTATTCCAGTAATTGAAGCTTTAATGTTTATTGAAAACGATGCTTCAAATAAAAAATTGAAATCAGTTGCGCAAGAACTTAGACGACAAATTATGTCGGGTTCAACATTTGCTGATACAGTTGCAAGATATCCTGAAGTTTTTGGACAAATTTATATCGGTCTTGTAAGAGCCGGTGAAGATGCCGGTGAACTCGAAAAAACAATGGAACGTCTACTTGAACTTTTGAAAAAAGAAGAAAATATCAGAGGTAGAGTAGTTGGAGCATTGATGTATCCGGTATTCGTAATCCTTTTGGCAATGGTTGTAACAACCGTTATGTTAGTATTTGTATTCCCTGCATTCGCAGAAATGTTTGAAACTATGGATAAAGAACTTCCTTGGATTACTAGAATGCTAATGGATATGGGTGTATTCTTGAAAACTTATTGGCCAGCAATTCCGGCTATCTTTGGTACAGTAATTTTTGGAAGTATGTTCTTACTAAGATGGACACCTTCTAGAAGAATTATTGATAAATATTCACTAAAAATACCTTTGATTAACCAATTAATACAGTTTTCAAATTTTTCAAACTTCGTATCAGTAATGCAGGTTGCGTATGATGCCGGTATTCCTGTAGTTGACTGCTTATACCTATCAAATATAACATTAACAAATTCAGCATTGAAGGATAAAATCAGCTTGGCAACCGCAGACGTACAACAAGGTAAACACTTGTCTGTTGCACTAAGAGCAACAAAAGCTATTCCTAATATGATTTTGTTTATGATTGCAACAGGTGAACAATCAGGTCGTTTAGGTGAAATGATGTTGCAAGCAACTGTATTTATTGATAAAACGTTAGATAAAATTATTGATACAATGACAAAAGCAATTGAGCCAATTATGCTTATTGTAATCGGTGGTATTGTATTGGTACTAGCTTTAGCCTTGTACTTACCACTATTCCAATCTTACGAAATCTAAGATATAATAAAAAAAAATAATGAAAGGATTTATAAATGACAGGACAATTATCTGCAAATGACTTCAACTCAGGAGTTTGGTCAGAAAGAGTTTTAGTAATAACTCAAGATTATGAAATCAGAGGCTCAGTTTTTATGCCGAAAACAGGTAAAAGAAATCGTGTACTAAGCGATATTCTTAATGGTGTAAAAAAGTTCGTTGCAATTAAAAACTGCGAGTTGAGAAATAGATTAATTCCTAACAAACCCGCAGAATTTCACGATTTTATTCAATTAAATTTAAGTTCAATAGTTATTTTACGTCCATTGAAAGAAAGCGATATAAACCCTCAATAGCAAGGATATAACTATTTAAACCGAAACCACAAATTTGACCTAAACATACAGGTGCAATCATTGATTTGTGTCTAAATTCTTCACGAGAATGAACATTGGAAATATGGACTTCAACAACAGGAGTCTTAACACTTGCAATTGCATCACGTAGAGCAATGCTTGTATGAGTGTAAGCACCAGCATTAAAGACAATACCATCAACATCTGTTTGTTGAATTTTGTCTATCAAATCACCTTCGTGGTTTGATTGGTAAAAGTCAATTGAAGCACCAATTTTATTACAATAATTCTCCACCAAATCTTGTACATCATTTAGAGTATTTTTTCCATAAATTTCAGGTTCTCTTTTACCCAACATGTTTAAGTTAGGACCGTTTAAAACAAGTAATTTCATATATTTCTCCGATTTTTGTTTACAGAAAGAACTTATCACAAATAAAATAAAAATAAAAATAAAAAATATAATACCTATAAAAATTATAAGAGCTATGTTAAGATATATTACACGAACGTATTAAAATTTAAGAGGTAGATATGGAAAATAGACGTTGGTATGACAAAGATCCAATTTTAAGAGAAGCATTAGATCTTTTAAAATTATCACCAGCAAAGACAAAAGATGAAGCAGCAGAGTTTATTTTACAGTTACAAAACCAAGTTGCATCAGAGGTACTTGATCACGTTTATGATATGATGGATAAGTATCAAGGTAAAGGAAATCGTTGGTATGATTCTGACCCTGTTATAATGAAAGCGATAGAATTATTAAGATTGGCTCCAGCTAAAACTCAAAGAGAAGCTGCATTAAAAATTTTATTAGCAATCGAAGAAAATGATTTTTCAAAATTTAAACTACAATTAAAAAAAGATGAAGCATAATGAAAGACGTACAAAATTCAACAGATAAAAGAGGTATCGACATTCAAAAAGTAGGCGTTAAAGATGTCGAATTACCATTAATAATACAACGCAAAAATGATACAGACAGTGTAGTTTGGGCAAAAGCAACTGCAAGTGTTTCTTTGCCAAAAGATTACAAAGGCACTCACATGTCTCGTTTCATCGAAGTTTTAACAGAATGGCGCAACAAAAATATGCTTGGTGTTGATATAAAAGGTTGCCTAAAAGAAATCGTTGAAAAACTTGATGCTAAAAGCGGAGAGCTTGTTTTTGAGTTCAAATATTTCATAGATAAACTATCTCCAGTATCAAAATTAGTTTCTCCAATGTGCTATGATTGCTCATTTACAGGAACTTATTATGATAATGAATATAAATTTTATTTAGGTGTGAAAGTGCCTGTAACAACATTATGTCCTTGTTCAAAAGAAATTTCTGATAATGGTGCTCATAACCAAAGAAGCATTGTTTCTTTGAAGATTAGTTATGATGAAAATGCTCATATCTGGATAGAAGATTTGGTTAAAGACATTGAAACATGCGCCTCTAGCGAAATTTATTCATTACTAAAAAGAGAAGATGAAAAGTTTGTAACAGAGCAAGCTTATAACAATCCTAAATTCGTAGAAGATTTACTAAGAGACGTTATTATAAAAGTTAAAGAAAAACCAGAAGTAAGAAGTTTTGAACTATCTTGCGAGTCTTTTGAAAGTATTCATAACCACTCTGCATGGGCTTACCAGAAAGAAGATTTATAATACTTAACTTTAATTGATTTTATTTTATTCTTATCCTATAATGTACCATATACAATAGGGATTAGATTTTACATGAATAGCAATCGTTTAAAGGAAAAAGACGAATATAGTGTATTTTTAAAGCATTTACAAGAAGAAAAAGAAGAGACTTCTGGATTTGCTAAAATTATGCTTATTATAATATCAATCGTATGCGGTGTAGTAATAGGATTTTTACTATTAAGTGATACAGCAATCGTTTCAAATACAAATGAAAATGGCGAACAAACAGAAAAGTCATGGTTTGCAGAATTCTTATCAAAATTCTCGTTTAAAAAGAATGACAAACAACAATTCACAATGCCATTATTCACAAGAAGACAAACAATCTTGCTTGTAGGTACAGATGCTAACCAAAATGCTTCTGACCCTTGGATTGGAACAAGAACTGATACTATTATTTTATTAAACGTTGATCCTAAAACAAAATCAGTAAATGCTATTTCAGTACCAAGAGATAGTAAAGTTTATATTCCACACGATCACGGTATTCAAAAAATCAATGCAGCACATGCTATTGGTGGTATTGATTTAACTAAAGAAACATTAGAAGAAACTTTAGGCATCAAGATTAACCATTACATCATGGTGAACGATGCTGCTGTAGAAAAAGCAGTTGATGCGTTAGGTGGTGTTCCAATATACGTAGAAAAAGAAATGCACTACCACGATTATTCTGGTAATTTGCACGTAAACTTACACAAAGGTTTGAATATTTTAGACGGTAGAAATGCGGTTGGATATTTAAGATTTAGAAAAGACGGCTTAGGCGATATCGGCAGAACTCAAAGACAACAATGGTTTTTGAGAGGTTTACTAGAAAAATTACAATCTCCTCAAGCTATTCCAAAAATTCCAGAATTGATTAATACCGTTACAACATACGTAAAAACAGACTTATCATTATATGAAATATCACAATTGGCTTCATTATCTAAAAACATTGATATGAACAAAATTGAGGTTGCAACTCTTCCTGGTGCACCTAACCAAAAAGGTTCTATCAGTTACTGGATTTTAGATCCTGAAAAAACTCAAGAAGTTATTAATAGAATGATTTATAGAGATAAAGCCTCTCTAGACAATAATCATATCGTTGGCGGTATCATTTACGCATCTAAAAAAGCTAATCAAGCGGAACAAATGAAAGCTGAAATGGAAGAATTAGGAATAACAGTTTCATGTTTCTATAGAGCAGATATTACACACTCACAATTCATCGCTCAATCATCTTCTATTTCAAATGAGTTCTTTAACTGGATGAAGAAAAAAGTATCTAACCTTAAAAATATACAATTCGTATATGACCCAGTTAAAAACTTCTGTCCAAAGAGTGATTTCACAATCATTTTAGCTGGAGATTAGTATGATTGCAGTATTAATTTTGATAGCAATAATTTTAGCAGTAGGTCTTGCCTTTTATGCAACGTATTGTGGACTTAAAGTTCATAAAGAACTTATCCTGCAAAGATTAGCAGGTGTTGATGCGAGATTAAGAGCAAGACACAAAGCTGTTAATACGTTTATTGATGCTGCTCAAACTGTTATGGTACAAGACGAAGCAATCATTTTCGCTGTTAGAAAAACAATTATTGATATAAACAAATTGCCTAATCGTTGGAATAATAACAAGGATAGATTTAACCTTGAAAACGATTTAGACGTAAAATTGAACACATTATTCACAGCTGCGATGAAATATCCAGAAATCAAATCAAATGTATATTTAAACAAATATTTGCAAGAATTTATCAATATTCAATCTTTACTTCAACCTTATGTTGTTGAATATAATAAAACATTGAAAGCATTTAAAGGTCTTATAAATTCACCTATCGGACAAATTTTAGCTCCAGCAATGCGTATTAAATGCGACTTTGTAGAATATTATATCCCTGAAAATTAGGAAACAAATTTTCATTTTCCTCGTCAATACATGTGTGTATTGAAAAAGATTTGAGGGGAAATTTGTATGAATAGCAACTTGGAGTATCAACTTGAAGAAGAATTAGGTTTACTTGATGACGAAATCAAAAACACTGAACCTAAAACATTTAATTCTATTTCTAAAGAAGATGATTTATTGCAAAATTATTTAAAAGATGTAGGAAAAATTAAACTATTATCTTTTAATGAAGAACAATATTTAGGAAAAATTATTAAGGAAAGCAAAAAAGAAAAGAGTCTTTATGCTAAGAAAAAACTTATTCAATCTAATCTTAGACTTGTTGTAAGTATTGCAAAAAGATATATTGGGCAAGGTGTTTTATTTATGGATTTAGTTCAAGAAGGTTCACTTGGACTTATCAAAGCTGCTGAAAAATATGATTATTCAAGAGCATTGAAATTTTCAACTTATGCAACTTGGTGGATAAAACAATCTATAATAAGAGCAATTTCAAACCATTCAAAAACAATTAGAATACCTGTACATATGAACGATAAAATTAGAAAATACAAACGTGCATACGTAGATTTATCATTGAAAAAAGGACACGAACCAACAGAAAAAGAAATAGCCGAAGTTTTAAAAATCAATCCTAAACGCATACAGACTATAAAAAAATCAATGATAAAAGAACCAATTAGCCTCGATACACCTGTAACAGAGGATTTGAGCATACAAGACTATATTTCAGATAACAGTTACAAATCACCAGATGCTGAAAGTATAAAACACGGACTCAAAAACGATATTGGTAAAATTTTAAAAAACCTTGATTCTAGGGAAAAAACGATTTTGATACATAGATTTGGACTAAATGGTGAAAGAGTTAAAACTCTAGAAGAGTTGGGGCAATTACTAGGCTTTTCAAAAGAAAGAATAAGACAAATTGAAAACGAAGCCCTTGAAAAATTGAGAAAAGATAAAGAGCTAAGCTCATTTAAGGACTATTTAGAATAGAGTTAGGGTTGACAAATCGAGAGTAATCGTAAATAATAAAGATATAGAGAGCCTGTGAATAATAGGCGAATTATTCACAGACCACTGTTCTCTATAAAGCGGATAAAAAACTTAAAAGTAGTAACAAGATGACGGTTACTACTTTTATTATTAGTAGCCATTTATCATGCTTCATAACTTAATTCTCCCTTTCTTAGCAAAAATACCACTGACTTTGTTGTTCTAAGTGGGAGTTTTAAACAGTGCACTCTCTTATATTTTTATTTTCAATGTTCTAATAATATCATTATTATATAAATTATAGTTTTTAAAATCATTTATTAAGTTAAAAACAAAAATTAATCAAAAAAAAAAGCCGTCACGAGGGCGGCTACCAGACTTGGGGAGGAGGTAAGTAAAACCTTTCGGTTTTCTTATGACTTTTATATCGGCAATCGAAAAATAATCTTTACACAATTGTTTTGAATATCCTCCAAATGGTGTAGTTTATGTTAAAATAAACTTATGGATTTAATTGTAGAAAAGAAAAATAAATTATCAGGAGAGGTCATAATCCCTTCTGACAAGTCAATTTCACACAGAGCAATAATGTTTTCATCTTTAGCAAAAGGTAAAACTTTGGTTAAAAATTTTTCTAAAGGTGCAGACTGTCATTCAACCTTGAAAGTTTTTTCATCACTTGGAATTGAACATAAATTTTTAGATGAACAAACTCTTGAAATCGTATCTGACGGCATTTTAAAAGCCCCTCAATCAGATTTAGATTGCGGAAATAGTGGCACTACTATGAGATTAATGAGTGGTATTTTAGCCTCTCGTAATTTCGATTCTGTTTTAATGGGTGATGAAAGCCTTTCTAAAAGACCAATGAAAAGGGTAATTGAACCTCTTTCACTAATGGGTGCAGAAATTTCATCCAATGATAACAAAGCTCCATTAAAAATCCATGGAAAGAATTTACAAGCAATTGATTACACTTCAAAATTGTCATCAGCACAAGTAAAATCTTGTATCTTGCTTGCTGGTTTAAATACAAAAGGTATAACAAAATACACAGAACCATTTTTATCAAGAAATCATACAGAATTAATGCTTGAATACTTGGGTGCTGACATTAAAGTTGACGGTACAACTACTTCAATCACAAAATCAGAACTTGAAGCAAAAGACATTGAAATAGCAGGTGATATTTCTAGCGCTGCGTTCTTTATCGTTGCAGGTTTAATCACTCCAAATTCTGACATTATAATTAAAAATGTAGGTCTAAACCCTACAAGAACAGGTATTCTAGAAGTTGTTGAAAAAATGGGCGGAGATATTGAAATTTTAGACAAAAGACTTCTTGGAAAAGAAGAAGTTGGTGATTTGAGAATAAAAACATCAAACCTTAAAGCAACAACCATTGAAGGTGATGTAATACCTAAATTAATCGACGAAATCCCTGTTATTGCAGTACTTGCAACTCAAGCTGAAGGTACGACAATAATTAAAGATGCGCAAGATTTAAGAAACAAAGAAAGCGACAGAATTACAGCAACAGTAAGAGAACTAAAGAAAATTGGCGCTGATATTGAAGAAACACCAGACGGATTTATAATCAATGGTAAAAAACAGCTTAAAGGTGATGCAGAAATTGAAACATATCACGACCACAGACTTGCTATGAGCCTTTATGTTGCAGGTTTAATTTGTGAAAAGCCTATCAAAATCAACGAATTTCAATGGGTAAATATTTCTTTCCCTGAATTTGAAACATTAATGAATAAATTATTCTAACCCTTAATAGCTCCGTCATTTTCGCCAGAAATAAAGTATTTTTGCAAAGCAAGGAAGAAAATTAAAATAGGAATTGTAGATAGGATTGAACCCGCTGCAATAAATCTCCAATTGCTAGAAAACATACCTTGCAAATTATTAACTCCAACAGGCAAAGTATACATTGCATCTTTTGTTAGCACAATGCTTGGCCACAAGAATTCACCCCAAGAGCCGATAAACGTAAAAATTGCCAAAACGGCAAGTGTAGGTTTTACCATTGGCAAAACAACTTTAAAGAATACTTGAAAAACATTACACCCGTCAACGATTGCAGCCTCTTCAAGTTCTTTAGGTACAGCAAGAAAAGCTTGTCGCATAAGAAATATACCAAAAGCACTAACTGCAAATGGCATTACAAGTCCCAAATATCCCATTAAATTATTCACACTATCAAGAAGATGTAACTTAATAGTTATCAAATAAACAGGTAACATAATTGCTTGAAAAGGAACCATAATAGTTGCCAAAATTGCAAAAAATGCAACTTTTTTACCAGCAAAATTCATTCTTGCCAACGGATATGCCGCAAGAGATGAAAGCAAAAGATTTAAAAATACAGTCAAGCCCGCAACAATCATTGAGTTAATAAAATAACCCATAAAGTTAACTTTGTTCCACACACCCAAATAGTTATCCCACGTAAATTGTTGTGGCATAAGCACAGGAGGATATGCGAAAATATTTTCATCTAGCCCTTTTAATGAAGTTGAAATCAACCATATAAAAGGGAAGATTGATAATAATGATACGAATATCAAAATTGAATGTATAGATAATTTTTCGACAAATTTTCTTATCATATTTGATACCTATTCTTTTCAAAGAAAACAACATTTATTATAGAAAAAGCTAAAACAACGACTAACAACACAACAGACAATGCTGATGCGTAGCCTAAGTCAAGGTTTTCAAAAGCTCTTTCATAAATATAATAAACAATTGTTTTACTAGAATTTAAAGGACCACCTTTAGTCATAACATATATTTCTGCAAAAACCTTCATTGCAGAAATTGCACTAATTGTAGAAACAAGTGCGATTGTAGGCATAAGATGTGGAACGGTTACAGTTAAATGTTTTCTAAAAAAGCTTGCACCATCAATATCACAAGCTTCATACAAATCTTGTGGAACACTCATCAGTGCTGCAAGATAAATCATCATGTAATATCCGACACCCTTCCAAATAGTAACGATAGCCACTGAATACAAAGAATATTTTGGGTCAGTAAGCCACCCTATTGGATTGTAGCCTAATTGTTCTACACAATAATTTAAAATACCAGTTTGCGCATACAACCATTTGAAAGCAATTGCAGCAACGACAATTGAAACAATTACTGGCAAATAAATTAAAATCTTGTATAACGTTACACCTCTAATTTTCTGATTAATCAAAACCGCTAGAAATAGTGGAAATACTGTTAAAAAAGGTACGGCAACAATCAAGTAAATAAATGTATTTGCCATAACTTTATAAAACACAGGTGAAGTTATAAGTTTTTTGTAATTATCTAATCCTACAAAACTAGGATTATAAAGTGAATTATCATAACCAAAAAAGCTCAAACCAATAGTTTGAAAAAATGGAATAAAGAAAAACAGGATTAAAACTACCGTTGCAGGTAATAAAAATAAATATGGCGCATATTTTTTATAATAAGCAAACATCTAAAAACCTTTATGCTAAATATTTTTGAACTGTTTCTTTATCAAATACTTCAATACTATCTTTTGAGTGAATGAAAATCATACAAGAAATCAATGATTTGAAAGTTGATAAATCACTGTAAGACATTTTTCTACTCAATTCAGTGATATTATTTGCTACATACTCTGTAATGATAGTTTTATCAGCAAAAACAAGACCTGACAAGTAGTCCAAAGTATCCTTATTTCTAATATTTTCAAAATAAATCACATCTGGTGATTGGAATTCAATAAATCTCAAAGCTTTATCTAAATTAAAGCCGATACTTTCATTAAGTTCACATTGGTTAATTTTTGGTAACTCATATTTTGAAATAGATTCAATCGTCATAATATTCAAATCAGATGAAGTACTACTCAATTCATTCAATAAAGAATAAATCAAGTGAGTTTTACCACACAATTGAGAACCGCAAATCAAGATAATACCAGGTGCAGAAAGTGCATCTTTAATAATTTTCAAACTGTTTTCATCTTTAATAAATTGATTTAAAGATTTTGGAGGTTTGTAAATGCTTAAAGAAATTCTTTCGCCCATAACAGTTGGGAATGTTGAAATACGTGCATACAATCCAATACCATCAACGATAAAGAATAATTTACCAAGTTGTGGAATTTCTGATACAGAAGCATCTAAGTTTGCCAAATCCTTTAATTTATTAACGAATGGTGCCATTAATAATGAAGGAATACAACCTTTGTGAGAATCTGCATCATTTGATTTGAAGTTTACACCTAAACCGTCTTCTTCTTGAGTGAAAGAAATTTCGTGTAAATTTTCTAAAATAGCTTGTTTAAGAATAGCACTAATGATTTTTTGAATATGGTCTTCACTGATATCATCAGAATTCAATTCATCACGCCAATCAAAAGCAACAGCATCTTCATCGGTAAAGATTTCACCAACAGTATTACCTGTTTTATAATATTCATCAATTTTACGTAAAATGCTTGATTCAGAAGCGATAACAGGTGCAATTGAGCACTCTGCAAGTTCCATAATTCTATCGATTGCAAATAAATCAAAAGGATCTGCCATTGCAACAGTAAGTTCATCTTCTATTTTAAATAGAGGAATGATTTTATACTTCTTAGCATCAGCAAATTTGATGTATTGCAAGCATTTTTCATCTAGAGAATATTCATCAAGATTAACATAAGGAAGATGTAGCTTTGCTTCTAAGAATTTCAACAAAGCATCTTCTGTCAACACGTGAGAATTTACAAGAGCTTGACCAACATTAATTTTTTGAGCATTTGCAAGTTCTTGAGCCTTCTCTAAAGTTTCATATTCAATAAGACCTTCTTTAACAAGGTCATATTTAAGTCTTTCTAAAGTTTTATTTGCGCCTTCTGTTTCAATCATTTATTTTAATTTCCTAAGTATTTTGCTACTCTATTTAATACATCATCAATTTCAAAAGGTTTAGTAATATATTCATTAGCACCTGTTTCTTCACCGATTTGCTTGTCTGATTCTTGAGAACGAGCAGTAAGCATTAGGATAGGAATATTTTTGTATTTCACATCGAATTTTAAAAGTCTGCTAATTTTAAACCCATTCATTTTAGGCATCATTACGTCCAAAATCATCAAATCTGGAATAATTTCTTTTGCCATTCTTAAACCATCTTCTCCGTTATAAGCACAATAGCAAGTATAACCAGAAGCTTCTAACATGAATTTTAGAGTTTCAACTATATCTTTTTCATCATCAACAATTAGAATTTTCTTCATTGATTAATCCCCTCCGGATAGATTGTATATGAATACATTATATCACATTTTGGATAACGAGTTTTATTGTTAACCATTATGTCATCTATTTTTTGCTTGAACAACTTAGTGAAATTGCGGTCTGCATCAGTAATTACAAGAGTTAGAGTCGTTGTATCACCGTCAATTTCTTTTAGTGAATTGTTAAGATAATTTTTATGGATAAGATTTTCTTCTGCTAAAAGATTGTTAATTGTGTCATTGTCAGCAGAAATTGTTATTGTAGCAAACTGCTCATTGCTAGATTTTGCTTGATTAACTTTTTGTTTATGAGATATCCAGAAATTACTTTTTTCACTTGATAAAGGCAATGCAAAATAGAAGTTTGAACCTTTTTCTAATTCACTATCACACCAGATAGCACCATTATGTGCATCAAGTAATTGACGTGCAATTGAAAGACCTAAACCAGTACCGCCAGATTCACGAGTAAGTGAGTTTTCGATTTGTTCAAAACGGTCAAATACGTGTTTTAAGTTTTCTTCTGCAATACCTACACCTTCATCTGAAACGCAAACGACAAGATAATCACCTTTTAATGTTTTCAACACATCATCAAAATGTTTGTCGTTAATTTCAGAGGCATTTTTGATATAAGTTTTAATTGTAATATTTTTGTCATTAGGTGTGAATTTTATTGCATTATTCACAAGATTTACCAATACTTGTTCAACCCTATCAATATCAGCAAAAATTTGCGCACTGTTATCCTGAATATCAAGATTTAATGAAATGTGTTTATCATTTGCCAAACCTTGAAGAGACGTTTGAACAGCCTTGATTGTATCATCAATTGTTGTTATGCCAAATTTGTAATCCATTTTACCTGCTTCAATCTTAGAAATATCAAGCAAGTCATTGATAATACCCGATAAACGTTTGATGTTTCTTGAAATCGTATCAATTGCAGGAATCATTTTTTCTGGCAAAGCGAAGAATCGTTTTATGTTATCAACCATACCTTTTATAACAGTCAAAGGAGTTCTCAATTCGTGAGAAACAATTGATATAAATTCTGATTTAATCTTTTCTAATTTTTTAAGTTTTTTGTTTGTCTCTTTAATTTCTTGGTAAAGAGAAGCATTCTTCAAAGGCATTGAAACCTGTTGAATAATTGTTCTAAAGATTTCCACATCAGTTGATGTAAAACCGTTTTCCTTGTAGATTTCAACAAGTCCAAAGAAATTATCACCCGAACTTATTGGCGAGAACATATTATCATATCTATAAATTGAGAACGTATGACAATCTATATCGCTCTTGATATGTTTTTCGCAAATTAAATTATCTACATTGATTTCATAAGGTGCCTTTTTATTTTTAAATAAGTTGTTGTAATTTATGCACGCATGATCTTTTAACGATGCAAATAATTCATCTGAAATTGTGTATTTTGAATGAATGATTAATTCTGGTTTGTTATCATTATTTAGAGTAAGGGCATAGCATAAATCAAACTCTAATGAACGATTGATGCCTTCCATCATCAATTCAATAAGTTTTTCTTTTTCCAAAGTTCCTGCAAATTCTGAACTAATATTGTACAAAACTTTAAGGGTATACAAGCTTTTTGTATTATTTTTGTTTGTTTCTGCAAGAAGATTGTATGATAACTTGTTGCGCAAATTTGAATTAATCGTAGATGCTAAAACTTTTGCAGAAATACTGCCAATAAGGAACGCATCTGCCCAACGCAAAAGTTCTTGAGGGATATTATCTTCTTTTGAAATAAGAATAACAATAATACCGTCTCTAGCTGAAGTTATTTTTTTAGGAAGAAAACGTAAATCTATATTTTTCAAATCATTATCAATAATGATAACCTCTGGCGCCTCATCTATTAAGAATTTTAGACAAGATTCTTCAGTATCCTCAAAATATAAATCGTAAGTATTGCGTCCTAAAAGTGTTTCTATTTCATTAAACTTATTTTCATTATCAGAAAGTAATAATATTTTAGTCTTTGCCATAATATTATTTTAACAGCATAAAATGGCGGGGCAAATTGTTTACAAATATAAAAGTGAGTAGAAGTTAGTGAATAGTGAATAGAACATTTTACGTCATTGCGAACGAATGTGAAGCAATCCAAAATATTGCCATAAAAACGAGATTGCTTCGTCATTTTATTCCTCACAAACCCACTACTCACAACTCACTTATTTCTACTCACTACTTAACATATTATTGATAAAAAAATATGTTCGTGCTTAGATATTCATGTGGATATTCCTTCCTCTCTTTGGATTATCCGTAAATAAATATCAAGCGGCTAGGTATTTATAACAACAAATTAAGAAGGAAAAAGAAAAAATGTTAAAAATCAGATTAAAAAGATTAGGCGCTAAAAAAGCTCCAACTTACAGAGTTATCGTTATCAACTCTACAACTAAAAGAGAAGGTTTACCTATCCAAGAATTAGGTCATTACAACCCAAAAACTAAAGCCATGAAATTGGACAAAGCATCAGCTTTAGATTGGATTAGCAAAGGTGCTCAACCTACAGAAACTGTTAAATACTTAATTAACAACTGTAATGATGACGGTACTTTAAACTACAAAAAGAAAGAAACTGTAAAACTTTCTAAAAAAGCTCAAGCAAAAGCTCAAGCTGAAGCAGAAGCAAAGGCTGCTGCAGAGGCTGAAGCTAAAGCAGCAGCAGAAGCTGCCGCTGAAGCTCCTGCTGAAGAAGCAACTGAAGCTTAGTAGTTTAGCTGATATATTTTTGAAGGCGAAATTCGTGAAACGAATTTCGCCTTTTTAGTGCTATTTTTTCATGCTACAATTCTCTTATGAAAGACTTTACACTAAAAACAATTGATAATACTGATATTTTAACAGAGCTTGAAAATATTGGCTTTGACAAATCTTATTCAAACATTGCTCAAACTAAATACAAGTATTTGAATATTAAAATTTATGATTTATCTATTCCGCAAGCAAACATCTTAAAACAAACTGCACTATCTTATGGTTGCGATTGCGCAATCCACAAAGATGTTTTAATAAACAAAATAGATAAAACTGATTGTATCTTAACAGGTTCAATCTCTCAGATAAAAAAGATAGCGAAAAGTCTTGAATATCAACAATTTAGCTTGAATATTTTAAGCAAAAAACTTGAAGAAATAATCCGCCAGCAACAAGAAAGCCACGAGACTAAACTTGCAGGAATTTTGAACATAACGACAAATTCCTTCTCAGATGGCGGAAAATATCTTGAAAAAGATGATGCAATAAAACATCTTGAAACAATGATTGCAGAAGGTGCTGATATTATAGACATCGGCGCAGAAAGCACTAAGCCTTTTTCTGAACCAATTGATAGCAAAACTCAATTAGAAAGAATTTTACCAATCCTTGATTACATAAAAGAAAAAAATATCAAAACACCTATCAGTATTGATACTCGAAGCTCAGAAGTTGCGCAAGAGTGTATCAAAAATGGTGCAAGTATAATTAACGACGTTTCAGGTTTTGATTATGACGAAAAAATGATTGATGTAATAAAAAATTCAACTGTAAAAATCATTCTTCAACATTCTCAAGGAACACCTGAAAATATGCAAGTTAACCCAACTTACAATAATGTAATTGATGAAATTTTCAAAAATTTAAAAGCAAAAGTTGATTATGCCATATCAAATAGCATAGATAAATCTCGTATTATTATTGATGTCGGAATTGGTTTTGGGAAAAGAAGAGAAGACAATTTTGAACTAATAAAACGTATGTCAGAATTTAAAGCTCTTGGTTGCGAAATTATGGCAGGAATTTCTAGAAAATCTTTTCTAGCTCTTGATGATGAACTAGAAAAAGACATCTACACAACAGCTTTATCAACATTATTAATTGAACAAAAAATTGATTATTTAAGAGTTCATAACGTTAAAATGCACAAAAAATTATTAGACTTAATGGAAAACTTTAATTAAAATTGTGCGCCTATTAAATATTTATAAGAGCAATAAATGCCTCTACCTTTTTTAGAGCAATCCATATCAACCTCATCAGATGAAACATCTTTACCAAAAGGTTCAATCTTGTCTTTATAGATATTTATACCAAAGATGTCTTTACCCCAAACATTTGGAGCATCTTCACCGTTCGTATCAATCATCAAAGCAATCATCGAAGAATTGTCATACAATTCCTTCAACCATTTTATGCCTACGATTTGACCGTTTTGAGTTTTAAACAATTTGTCAAAGTGATAATATTGACCTTCTTTGACTTTTTCAGAATTCAAATATCTTGGAGAATATTTTTTACTATAAAATCTATCCTCAATTCTAAGATAAGGTCTAAATTCATCTAAAATAATATCTTCAATTTCAGAAGTACTAGATGCGCTTGTTATTTTTGAATGAACCAAAGTTTTGTAAGTATCGTCATTGTTCAAGCCCATTGATTGGAAAGCATATAAAATGTCATCATAAGAATGTCTCCACTTGCTAACGTCTTGAATAGTTTTAGAATCATTCAAGACAAGCGGAATAACCAATGCTGACACTATCAGAATTAGCATAAATACAATAATAATTTCTATTAAAGTAAAAGCTTTTTTCATGTTATCTTGCCATATCCAATCTTTTCTTTTCTTTAATTAAAGAGTCATAAACCCATTCAGGAACGAAATGTTTACCCAAAAGGATTTGACCATTATTAGGGTTTGGAGCATGAAAATCAGAACCACCTGTTACGATAAGTCCTAATTCTTCTGCCATTGAAGAGAAATATTCAACCATTGCTGGAGAATGTTTTCTATGATAAGCTTCAATACCTCTTAAACCATAATTCATTAATTCTTTAATTAAATCTGCACTATTATCAATATCGTGAGGGTGCGCAACAACAGGAACACCACCCGCATCATAGATAATTTCAACAGCATCTTGTGGAGAAACAGTTTTTCTCTTTACATAAACTGGTGAATTATCGTTGATATATTTGCTGTAAGCTTCCACAACATTTTGAGTTCCGCCAACAGCAGTAATAGCTTTTGCAATATGTGGACGACCAATGCTTCCACCTTCTGCAACCAATTTTGTTATGTTTTCAAAAGGTATATTAATACCTTCTCTTTTCTTCAACAAGTCTAAAATTTCGTGAGTTTGGTTAATTCTTGCTTGTTGTTGAATTTTAAGCATTTCTTGGAAATCAGAATTGTTAACATCCATGAAATAACCTAAAATGTGAACTTCATTGTTTTGATAAATTGTATTTACTTCAATACCTTGAATAATTTCTAATTTGTCTTTTTTATTTTCTTTTTCAAGATAGTCTTGAGCAATTTGATATGACAAAATATTATCGTGGTCGGTAAGAGCGATAACGTCTAAACCGGCATCGATAGCCAAATCAACAATTTTTTCTGGAGTATAAATGCCATCAGAGTAGCAAGTATGAACATGATAATCACCTTTCATTATTCATTCCTCCAATCATTCAATTGACTTTTCACTTTCAATCTCCTTTTTATTACTTATGTCTACATTAAAATTAATTCTTTTTATATCTGTTGAAAAACCAGTGCTCAAATCAAGAGAAATTTCAACAGCATTAATTTGTGCAACCGAACCTGTTGCAACATCATAACGATATGGCAAATGAGTTAATGTACGTTTTAGAGAAGTTTCGTAGTCCATACCTATTACACTATCAACAGAACCACAAAAACCAGCATCTGATATATATGCCATATTACCTAATATTTTTTCGTCAGCAGTTTGAACGTGAGTATGAGTTCCTAAAACTGCACTTACACCTAATTCTGAACAAAATCTACCAAAACAAATCTTTTCAGCAGTAGCTTCTGCGTGAAAATCGATAATGATATTTGGAGTAACAGATTTTATTTCTTCGATTCTTTCCTTCATAATTTTAAAAGGAGAATCTAAAGGTTGCATAAATACACGACCTAAAAAGTTTAGAACAGCTATTTTGTAACCATTTACATCAAAATATCTTAAACCTTCACCTTGAACAGATTTTTCATAATTCAAAGGTCTAACTATTTTTTCAGAAGTATCAATAATAGTAAAAATGTCTTTCTTATCCCAAATATGGTTTCCACTTGTCATACAGTCAATACCTGCATCTGACAATTCACCATAATTTTTAGAAGTTAAGCCAAAACCATGAGATGCGTTTTCTACATTGGCAATAACAAAATCTGGCATTTCATTTTTCTTAGACAAATCTGTTAAATATTGAATAACAGCATTTCTACCAACTCTGCCGACAATATCACCAAAAAATAAAATTTTTATGTCTTTATTTTCAGACATTTATAACATCTCCTCAAAAATTAAGGAATAAAGCCAAAAAGCTTTATTCCTTAAACAAATTTATTTTGCAATTTCAGTAGTTCTGAATTCTCTAACAACAGTAACTCTGATTTGACCTGGATAATCAAGTTCGTCTTCAATACGTTTTGCAACATCACGAGCAAGTTTTTGAGAAGCTAAATCATCAAACATTTCTGATTGAACAATAACTCTAACTTCACGACCTGCTTGAACAGCGAAGGATTGTTTAATACCTTGGAAGCTATTAACGATTTCTTCAATTTTTTGAAGACGTTTAATATAAATTTCTAAAGTATCACGTCTTGCCCCTGGTCGACCAGCTGAAATAGCATCAGCAAGTTTAACAAGAACTGCTTCAATTGTGTTTGCAGTAACGTCATCGTGGTGAGCTTCGATTGCGTGTAAGATTTCAGGTTTTTCACCATATCTTGCAGCAAGTTCAACACCTAATTGAATATGTGTACCTTCTTGAGTTTGGTCAACTGCTTTACCGATATCGTGTAAAAGACCCGCACGTTTTGCAACATTTACGTTTGCGTGTAATTCACTTGCCAACATGCCTGCGATATGACCAACTTCTAAAGAGTGTTTCAATACGTTTTGACCATAACTTGTTCTGTAGTATAAACGACCTAAATTTTTGATTAATTCTTTATTTAAGCCCATAATACCCATATCTAAAGCAGCATTTTCACCTTCAGAAATAATTTTCTTTTCGATTTCTTCACGAGCTTTTTCAACCATTTCTTCAATTCTTACTGGGTGAATACGACCGTCTGCGATAAGTTTTTCTAAAGCTAATTTTGCAATTTCACGTCTTACTGGGTCAAAACTTGATAATACAACAGCTTCTGGAGTATCATCAATGATTAAATCTACACCTGTTAATGTTTCTAAAGTTCTGATATTACGACCTTCACGACCGATAATACGACCTTTCATTTCATCACTTGGTAAGTTTACTACTGAAACTGTACTTTCAACAACTTGATCCATCATACATCTTTGCATTGTTGTTGTTAAAATTTCTTTTGATTTTTCTAATGAAACTTCTCTGATTTTAGCTTCGTTTTCTCTGATTAATTGCATTTGTTCTTGAGCTAAATCAGTTTTTAATTGTTCCATTAATTGGTTTTTAGCTTCTTCAGCTGACATACCAGAAATTCTTTCTAATTCACAAGTTTGTTGGTGAATTAAACCATTTAATTCATCTTCTTTATCGTGAAGTTCGTCCATTTTACGTTGAGCTTCAGAAGATTTTTCTTCAGCTTCTTGGATTTTGTCTTCTAATACGTCTTCTCTTTTTGTTAATTTTGTTTCTAAACGTTGAAGTTCTTGTCTACGTTCACGTTCTTCTTCGTTAAATTGTTCTCTTTCATCCTGTAAAGCTTCTTTAGCTTTTAGGATAGCTTCTTTTTGAAGTAATTCTTCTTTTTCAGCCAAATCAGCCATGTTCTTTTTAGTTTCATTTTTCAAAGCTTTGAACTTTGTCTGTTGAATAATTAAAAGCGCAATAAGTACAACAAGTACGATAATTGCAATCATTAAAGTTGTATTCATGTTTGTCCTTTTCTATTTTTTATAATACACACAACACCCACTACATATAGCCTAATGGGTCTTTTATAAAAAGAATATTAAATTATTGCATATATTTTCAAAAATGTTTATATCTACTAACTAATAAAATTTTACCATAACCAAAAAAAATTTATATGTTATTATTAATTTATATAAAGAAAGGAAAAACTCATGAAATTAACTATTAGCGAAAATTTAAGAGAACAAAAATGTGATGTTTTAGTAATTAACATGTTTGAAGGTGAAAAAACTTCTCAAGAATTAGCAAATAAATATGCTTTAGAAGAAGATAATTTCAAAGGTAAATTCAAAAATACTTACTTGCTTCAAACTTATGATAAAATTCCTGCAAGAAAAATTCTTGTAATCGGTATGGGCAAAAAAGACGACATGACTTTGGATAGAGCTAGAGAAATCGGTGCTAAAGTTACGAATAAAGTTAAATCAATCCATGCAAAAACTGTTGCAATTGATTTTGATGAAATGGAAGATTACATCGGCGCAGTTGCAGAAGGTTTATTAATTGGCGATTACAAATTTGATAAATACAAATCAGACAAAAAAGAAGAAAAAGAAGTTGAAGTATTCTTAAATATTGAAGAAGCTGATTTACAATACGCAGAAATCGCTATTTCAGCAATGAACATGGCAAGAAACTTAGCAAACGAACCAGCAGCATTAGTAACACCAACTAAATTAGCAGAAATCGCTCAATCATTAGGCTTAAATACAACAGTATATAGCGGATATGAATTAGAAGATATGAACATGGGTGCTTTCACAGCCGTTGCAAAAGGTAGTTCAGAAGAACCTAAATTCATTCATATTAAATACGTACCTAAAAACCCTAAGAAAAAAATCGCAATCATTGGTAAAGGTATCACATTTGATGCTGGTGGTTTAGATTTAAAACCAGCTTCATCAATGCTAACAATGAGAGATGATATGTCAGGTGCAGCTTGCGTACTTGCAGTTATGAGCAAAGTTAAGGAATTAAATGCTGATATTGAAGTTCATGGTATCATTGCAGCTTGTGAAAATATGCCAGGTTGCTCAGCATACAAACCAGGTGATATTTTAACTGCTAGAAACGGTAAAACAATTGAAGTTGATAATACTGATGCAGAAGGTAGATTAACTTTAGCTGATGCTTTATGTTTTGCTTGCGAACTTGGTGTTGATGAAGTCATTGATATCGCAACATTAACAGGGGCTTGTATGGTTGCACTAGGAACTCAAGCCGCAGCAATCATGGGTAATGATGAGGAATTAATCGACAACTTAATCGACGCAGCAGAAGATGCAGGTGAAAGATATTGGCCATTACCAATGTATGATGAATACAAAGACAGCTTAAAAAGTGAAATCGCTGATATGAAAAACACCGGCTCACGTTGGGGTGGTGCTTCAACAGCTGGTTTATTCTTAGAAAACTTCGTTAAACCAGAACAAAAATGGGCACACATCGATATCGCAGGTGTTGCATTTCTTGATTCAGCACAAAAATACTTTATCAAAGGAGCAACTGGTGCCGGTGTTAGAGCATTATTAACATACTTGTTATACGAATCATTCAAATTAAGACAAGAGTTATAAAAACATAGTAAGAGAGAAGCCTAAAACTTCTCTCTTATTTTTCACGGAATTATTACAAAATCGTTACAAAGTGCCAAAAAGTAGAAAAATATATTAGTATAAGGTCATATTTCTACAAAATCACTTGTAAAAATTTTATATTTAAAATATTATTTTGTTATTAAAGAAGAAAAAGAAGAGGAAAAATAAGTGGAAAATTATAGTTCAGATTTATTTTTAAAGAATGACTCAAGTATGACAACAAATAACGGTGTAAGCCCAGCAGTCATTAAAGTTATCGGTGTAGGCGGTGGCGGTGGAAATGCTGTTAACCGAATGATTAAAGAAGGTTTAGCAAACGTTGAATTTTATTTAATGAATACAGATTTACAAGTATTAAATTGCTCAACAGCAAAAAATAAAATCCAATTAGGTAAATCATTAACAAACGGTCTTGGCGCAGGCGGAGAACCTCAAGTTGGTGAAAAAGCAGCTGAAGAAGCACAAAAAGAAATTGCTGATGCTTTAGAAGGCGCAGATATGGTATTCATCACAGCTGGTATGGGTGGCGGAACAGGTACTGGTGCAGCACCTATCGTTGCTAAAACAGCTAAAGATATGGGTATCTTAACAATTGGTGTTGTTACAAAACCATTCTCTTTTGAAGGTAAACGTAGACAAAACCAAGCTGTTGAAGGTTTAGCAAAATTAAAAGATGCAGTTGATGCATTAATCGTTATACCAAACGACAAATTATTAGACGTTGTAGATAGAAGAATTTCTCTACAAGAATCATTCTCAATTGTTGATGAAGTATTACTAAGAGGTGTTCAAGGTATTTCAGATATCATCACAATCCCTGGTTTAATCAACGTTGACTTTGCGGACGTTCGTTCAGTAATGAAATCTTCAGGTTCTGCATTGATGGGTATCGGTCGTGGCGAAGGCGAAGGCAGAGCTGTTGAAGCAGCTAAGAATGCTATCGATTCTAAACTTCTTGAAACATCTATCAACGGTGCTCAAGGTGTTATTGTTAACATCACTGGCGGTCCAAACTTAACATTACACGAAGTTACTGATGCTGCTAACATTATCAATGATGCAATTCTTGATGATGCTAGAGTTATTATCGGTGCTGTTGTTGATAACGATATTCAAACAGAAGTTCAAATTACAGTTATCGCAACTGGTTTTGAATTAAAAGCTAACGCAACTCCAGAAAGAACTGCTACAGCTTCTAAATCATTATCAGCTTCTGACTTTTTCTCAAATGCGTTTAACGCACCAAAGAAAAATGCTGCAACAACAAGCGAAACCGCTCCATCATTTGGAAACATTGAAATTCCAGACTTTTTAAGAAAATAATAAAGTTTTGAATTAATATAAAAAAAAAGAAGTAGTTAATAGACTACTTCTTTTTTTTATGATAGGATTTTAATACACTAGACGGAGAAGAATATTTATGAAAAAACTATTTTTGACGATTTGTTTATTATTATTTGCTGCGCTACAAGCAAATGCTATGACAGAAAATGATGCAAAAGCATTTTTCAATAATTACGTAACAAAGGCTAATTCATACAGTAACGAAATTAGCGGAATGTACGCACCAAATGCCGTAATCATCAGACAAGTTATCAAACCAAACGGACAACTTGTAAATGCTTATACAAACACAGCAACATACTTAAAACAAATGAAAATCAGTGAAGGAGTTGCAAAAGCAAGAAATTATAAAAATAGATACACAAACATCACTGTAACAAAAGTTTCAAAAGGATACAAAGTTAGTGCTGTAAGACACCCATCAATGGACAATGATAGCTTAAAGATGTATCAAATCATTGCGCCTGTTAACGGCAAACCAATGATTGTAGAAGAAATGATGCAAACAAGACAACAAATCTTCTTGAAATATGCAAAATAATTCAAACTAAACGAAATAATAAATAGGGAATAGCAATGGAACAAAAATTTAGATATTTAACAGCCGGAGAAAGTCATGGCTTAAAATTAACTGCGATAATAGAAGGTATTCCAGCAGGTCTAAAAATAGATAGAGATTTTATAAACAACGAACTAAGAAGACGTCAAATGGGCTACGGTCGTGGTGCGAGAATGAAAATCGAAACAGACAGAGTAGAAATCACGTCTGGTGTAAGACTAGGCAGAACAACAGGTGGTCCAGTTTGTATCGAGGTTAGAAACAAAGACTGGGAAAACTGGAAAATCCCAATGAGTGTAGACGAAGTTGATTTTTCAAATAGAGAACTTTTAAAACTTGTTGCAGAAAAATCCTTCACGACAGTTCGTCCAGGACACGCAGATTATGCAGGCTCTATAAAATATAAATTAGAAGATTTAAGAGATGTTCTAGAACGTTCTAGCGCAAGAAAAACAGCCATTGAAGTTGCAGTTGGAGCTATTGCAAAATTATTACTTAAAGAATTTTATATCACAGGATTTTCTCACGTAACACAAATTGGCGATGTAAAAGCAGAAATTTTGCCTCCAAACTATACACTTATCAAAGAAGCTGCAGAACATTCTGAACTAAGATGTGCTGATGACATTGCAACAGATTTAATGAAAGAAAAAATCGACAAAGCAAAACAAGAAGGCAACACTCTTGGCGGTAAATTTGAAGTAATCTACGGCAATTTACCAATTGGTTTAGGCTCATACGTTCAAGCAGACAGAAAACTTGACGGCAAATTAGCACAAGCCGTAATGTCTATTCCGGCAGTAAAAGCTGTAGAA
Source organism: Methanobacteriaceae archaeon (assembly GCA_963602355.1). GTDB lineage: Bacteria > Cyanobacteriota > Vampirovibrionia > Gastranaerophilales > Gastranaerophilaceae > UBA791. The sequence goes on along the minus strand of CAVCIU010000005.1, from coordinate 16,032 downwards.
ATAGGTTGTGGTGTTGAAGCTGCTGAAAGAACAGGTTCTGAAATGCACGATGAAATCTATATCACAAAAGAAAAACGTGTATACAGAAAAACAAATAATGCAGGTGGTATTGAAGGCGGAATGACAAACGGCGAGCCTATCATCGTTAAAGGCACAATGAAGCCAATTCCGACATTAAGAACACCTTTGAACACAATTGATATCCGCAAAAACGAAGAAGCAACAGCACACTTTGAACGTTCAGACGCATGTGCAGTACCGTCTTGTGCAGTTGTTGCAGAAGCAAGAATTGCTTGTGTTTTAGCAGACGAGCTACTTCAAAAATACGGCGGAGACAGTATTGAAGAAATGAAAGCTCATTATGAAACAAAATAATATTATTTTAGTTGGAATGATGGGTGCCGGCAAAACCACGATTGGAAAAGAGCTTTTAAATGTATTAAAAGATTACACCTTGATTGATATGGATTTTGAAATAGAAAATCGAGAACAAATGAAAATTTCAAAAATCTTTGAAAAATATGGGGAAAAACATTTTCGAGAGCTTGAAACAAATCTTTTAAAAGAGCTAAGTAAAAACCAAAATCAAATAATATCAACAGGTGGCGGAGTTTTTGAAAAAGAGGAAAACAGAAATATCTTAAAAGAAACAGGAACAGTTTTTTATCTAAAAGCCTCAGCAGAAAAACTCTTTGACAGAATAAAATCACAAACTCACAGACCACTTTTACAACAAGGTTTTGGAGTAGAAAAAGTAAAATCAATTTTAGACACTAGAGAAGCAAATTACAGTAAAGCTGACATCATAATCGACACTGAAAATGAGCTTCCGCAAAACATAGTAAAAAGAATAGTAGAAGAAGGAAACCTTTAATGAACAGCGATATTCAAGTCAATATTCCAGAAAAAGATAGCAAATACACAATTTATATAGACGATGCACCAGTAGAAGAATTAAAATCAAAAATTTTAGAAATCACAGGTGATTCAAACTATTTAGTAGTGATAAATAACCGTGTAAACAAATTATACGCAAAGAAATTAGGCTTTGACAAAAAGAAAATGCTTGTTATTCCTGACGGAGAAAGAGAAAAGAATTTCAACAACTATAACAAGATTTTAGAAAGACTTGAAGCAGAAAAGATTTCAAGAAAAGGCTACGTAATCGCAATTGGCGGTGGCGTAATCGGTGATATGGCAGGCTTTGCAGCAGCAACATACAAACGTGGTATCGGCTTAATCCAAGTTCCAACAACATTGTTGTCTTGCGTTGATTCATCTGTTGGGGGTAAAGTTGCTATCAATACTAGAACTGCAAAAAATATGGTCGGAACCTTCTACCAACCTTCTGCAGTGTTCATAAACTTGAACTTCTTAACAACACTAGACGAAAAACAATTCCGCTCAGGTATTGGTGAAGTTTTAAAATACGCATTCATCGAAAAAAGTTGTATGTGCGTAAATGATTACAAATTCTTTGATTTTTTGAACGTAAACTACGAAAAAGTTATGGAAAGAGATTTCAACTTCTTAGACAAAATCATTAGAACATCTTTAGCATTAAAAATAGCAGTTGTTTCAAGAGACGAAAAAGAAAGCGGACTTAGAAAAATCCTTAACTTTGGACACACATACGGTCATGCGATTGAAGAAATCACAGGCTTCAACAAATTCACTCACGGCGAAGCTGTTGTATACGGTATGTTCTTTATTTTCTGTTATGCTCATAAATTAAACTTTATTGATGCAAATTACAGAGAAAAAGCTACAAACTTCTTGAACAAATATGGTTTCACGGATAAACAAGGAATGTTTAACAAAGATAAAATCATTGCATTTATGTTTAACGACAAAAAAGCAGATAACGACAAGATTAAAGTTATAATTCCGATAGCTCCAGGATTTGTAAAAGAAGAAACTTTAGATATTGAAAAAGCATTTTAGTAAACAAAAAGAGTGGCGAAGCCAAAGGCTTCGCCACTCTTTTTAAATAAATTTATTATGATAAACCCATTTGAGACATTGCAGAGCTGTAAGATGATTGCATTTTAGAAATCATCGTTTCCATAGCTTGGAATTGAGCTTGTAAGCGAGCTTGGTAAGCTTCTACTTTCGTATTTTCAGCAGATGCACTACTTTTTAGGTTAGTATTTTCTTTATCTAATGAGTTGTTTCTTGTAGTGAAGTAACCAGTTGATTTCAATGATTCATCAACAATATCTTCCATATTTGTTAAGATACCTTTGTTATTTTCACCGCCAACTAATAGAGCTTTAACTGATTCTGGATCTTCTTCAAGAGCTTTGATTAATTTGTCTTCATCAAGTTCTAAGTGGTCTGTTAATTTGCTTAAATCAGTAGATGCTTTACCAGTAGAAATACCTACTTGAGCTAACAATGAGTATTCACCAGCGCCAGATTGTTTAGCAGATGCACTAGTTCTAACAGAACGTCTTAGTGATTCTAATGAACTTTCACCTGATAATGTAGCACCACTTGCAGTTTGTTCATCAACTAAATCAAGAGTTTTGTTGTATTGTTCAATCCAACTTTTCACTGCAGAAACTAAATCGTCAGAGTCTGCACCAACTTTGATTGTTGTAGAGGCATTTTCATCAGTAGAAACACCTTTCAAGTTAAAAGTAACATTTTCAATACCAGTAACATCAGATGAAATAGTGTTAGAAGATGCCATGCGAGTTTCACCATTGATAGTGAAGATTGCGAATGAACCTAATTCTTGGTCGTTCAATTTTGAGCCATTAGTAAAGCCCATTTTATCTGTGAATGAACTTGTACCTTTTTCAATATTAATATTGAAAGAACCATTTGTTGTTGCTGTGAAAACTAATTGACCGTTATTGCTGTCAAATTCAGCTTTTACACCAGCTTCATCTGATTTTGAATTAATTTCTTTAATTAAACTATCAAAAGTTGTTTCGTCATCAATTGTGAATTCAGCACCACCGATTTTGAAAGTACCTTTAGCATCTTCGCCTAAAACACTTGCAATTAAATCAGAAGATTTTGCAATTGTTTTTGTTTCATAACTTTCATAAGCACCTGTTTCAGAATTTTTCAATAATGAAAATGCTTTTGTGATGTTAAGTTCATCAGAGTTTGAGCCGACAACAACACTTGCGCCATCTTCACCAGAAATAGAGATTTTACCGTCTTTAAGTTCTGCAGTAAGACCTTTTTCATTTAATTTATCTAAAACAGATTTAACAGTATCATCTTTGCCAACAGAGATTGATTGTTTTTCGCCATCAACGTAAACACTGAATGAAGCAGTTTCACCGTCAGCTAATTTAGAAACTTCATCAGAAAGAGAAGCCATTGATGTACCTTCATTAATAGCAAGAGCAGAAGCACTACTTGAAGCTTTTGTTGCAGAAGCCAATTGTTTTACACTCAAAGTGTAAGAAGCTTTAGCAGCACCAGCAGAAGAAGTAGCTGTTGCAATACTATCAACTGAAGAAGTAGCTTTTGTTTTAGAGAACAAATCAAAAGCACCACCAAGAGCTGAGTCTGTGATTTTTTCTAAAGTAGTACGAAGACTTGTAAAAGATGATTGAACAGTAGAAACTGCCTTTTGTTTTGCAGTAACAGTTTCTTGTTTAGCTACAAGCTTGTCATATCTATTTGCTTTTTTGATTTTAACTAACTCTTCAACCCAGGCTGATGTATCCATACCTGAAGCCAATCCAGTGAAAGTAATTGAACTCATTAATAAATCTCCGTTTTATTAATACTATATACTAATATATACTATATTATAACATATATCTAGAGGGTTTCAAGCCTAAGAATGTAAAAATTCTACGCAAAAAGTAGGAGAAATGAAATATTTCTTTACAAAAAATTTAAAGGAATTGAAGTGGCGATTTTGAGAAACTCAAAATCGCCACTCAAAAAAGAGGGCTGGTTTTCTTTGAAAACCAGCCCTCTTTTAAAACATTTATAACAACTAGATTGTTGTAGAGATTGATGGAGCAATTTGAATGAATTTTCTAACCAATTCAGCATCCCATTGAACACCTGCACCCATTCTCAAGATTTCGCAAGCTTTTTCTACACCCAAACCTTTTCTGTAAGGTCTATCACTGATAAGAGCATGGTATGTATCAGCTACTGCTACGATTCTTGCAGAAAGAGGAATTTCTTCGCCTTTTAGTTTACAAGGATAACCTGTTCCATCATAATGTTCGTGGTGATATTTAACCATTGGAATCAAGTCTTTCAATGCTTCATTTTGCATCAATACTTTTTCTGCACCGATTGTAGGGTGTTGTTTCATAACTTCCCATTCCTCATCTGAAAGGTGAGTTGGTTTTTTCAAGATACTTTCTGGAATACCGATTTTACCTACATCGTGTAACAATGCACCTAGAGAAATTCTTTTAACTTCATTTTCTGGTAAATTGATTGCTCTAGCAAGAGCTTCAGCATATTTAGAAACAGAAGTTGAGTGGCCTTTTGTATATGGGTCTTTAGCATCAATTGCACCAGCTAAAGATGTAGCCATTTCTTCTAAGTGAGTTTGAGAAATTATATCTTCATTGTTGAATTTGTGTAATAATTCTTCTTCAAAGTTGATACCTAATTGAGAATGACGTTTAGTAACAACATCTGCAAAAGATTTAAGAGCCATATCGTCCCAGAAATTGAAATCAGAAGAACTGATGATAGCGCTCATACCGTCTTTGTAACCTTTAGATTGAGAAATATACATAGCTTGTTCAGCTAAGATTAATAATTTTTCTTGATCTTTAGCACATTGAGGGTAATTAGCGATACCAACAGAAACTTTAACAGGTCCGATATCATCAACGAAACAGCAAGATAAGCTGTAAGTTAAGTATTCTGCGATATATTTAGCTTCAGAAATAGAAGTTTCAGGTAAGATAATAGCGATTTCATCACCGCCATATCTACCAGCAACATCGATATCTCTGATATTTTGTTTAACTTTTTGAGCAACCAATTTGATAATTTCGTCGCCTTTGGCATGACCAAATTCTCTGTTGATTTTAGAGATATTGTTAACGTCCATCATAACAACAGAAACTTCAGAATTTGCTTTTTCAGCTTTAGCTAATTCTTGAGATAAGATTTCTTGGAAACCTCTGTGGTTATGTAAAGAAGTTAAGCTATCTGTGTTTGCGTGCTCATTAGCTTTTTCTAATAAGTCTGCGTTGTGCATAAATAACGCATAGTGATTAGAGATTAATGAATATAAATCAACATTATCATTAACGTTGTTATCACCAATAATCATAACACCTAAACATTCGTTAACAGACATTAGAGGTAAGATAGCAACTTTTGGTTGTTGTAAATATGATAATTTTAAAAATTTAGAATCGTGTTTAACAACAGGTTTTTGAGTGTTGAAACATTCAACAATTGGATTAGAATCATCTGATAAGAAAACTCTTGAAGAATATGTACCACCAACTTTATCAGTCAATTTGATATTAATACATTTTGATTGAGGTTGGAATAAACCAATTGCAGTAAAGAAGCAATTGATTTTTTTAGTCATAAAATTATGTAAAGAGTTGTAGAAATCTACAACAGAAGTTTTACCAGTAATAGCAGCATTTAAGAATTTAATAACTTCGCTGTAATCTAATTCAGAAGAAGTATTAACAGTGTTAAATGCTTGGTTGTAACCACAGTAAAGTCTATTATAAGAAGCTCTGTTAGCATTAACAGGTGTACGAGAAGGTAAACCTTTGCGAGCGATTGGGTTTGAAACCATTGATTTGTTATATAAAACTTCTTTTTCTGCTTTAATAATATCTGATTTGTTCAAACTATAATAACCTTTACTTTTACTTATATAAATATAAAAACCATGACATCAAAATAATTGCTATGTGGATTAAAATTTATTAAAGAAATTATGTATTTTTACACAAAAATTATACAAAAATTTACAATTAAATGCAAGTTTTTTAATAAATATTTATGAGAAAAAAAGAGAAGATAAACAAATATATAACAAATTTTTCATGTCATGGCGAACTTGTTTGACTGATTTTTCCGAAATCTTCAATTTCATGAAAAATGTCTGGTTTCTCCACAGCATCTGACCAACGTCAAAATTTATTCATTCACTAACTTTAGATTCCGGCTCGGAGCCCGGAATGACACTTTTCTTTGGATTGCTTGCTTTGCTCGCAATAACCTAAACCTACAAACCAAAAGACCACCTTTTAAAAGGTGGTCTTTTGGTTTTAAATATTATAAACTTTATTAGTTTTCAAATAGTACATATTTTGCACATTTACCATTTGGTTGAACCATTTGATCAGCTAACAAGATTGAAAATTGATCAAAGATACCAGCATTTTCTGGAGTGCACGGACCTTGATTATCAGAAGTTTCATTTTTCGCATTGGTATCTTTACAATTTGACAAGATATTTGGAGGACGAGTACCATTAACGTCAACAATAGCTTTACATACTTGACCATTTGAACCACTTGCATCTGCTACCCTGCAACGAGTTGAACTTGAAGGGAAAGATAAAGCCATACCATCAGCAAAGAACACTGTATAATTTGAACTAGCAGTACTTTTAAACATACGATTTACAGCAGTATCAGCAGTATTACCATACGCAGTTTTTGTAACGTGCATTCTACTTAAAAAGATACCCAAAACTGATGTTGTAGGGTTATTATCAGTAGAAGTGGTATCTGAGAAATCAACATAGTTCAAAGCAACACTCATGGTAATTGCTTGGTTTGTTGTTGATAAAATCTTTTTAAACCCTGTTTTGAATTCCATCTTGTTAGTGTTTGTCATCAATGTTGGGATAGTCATTGCGGCAACAGTACCGATGATAGCCAATGTGATTAAAACTTCTGCAAGAGTGAAACCAGATCTATTATTCATGTCTAATCCTTTATTACTAGTTGCGATTAATACAGTTATGCTATCACTAACTCACTCTAAAATCAACATATTATGATAAATGTCATCTAAAAGAAGTAGTTGGAAAGCATAATGCTTACATTTATATAATACCATAGTATTAGTTCTTTATAACAGTATTAAAAGAACATGTTACATTTCTTAATAAAATAAAACAGGATAAAAGGTTAAAACTCAGTGAAATCAAGCTTTTTTAAAAATAATCCAAAACCCATGTCCCTACATGGTTTTAAGGATATCAACACCAGCCAAATACCCACTACTCCAACAATTTTGCAGGTTATACCCACCACAAAAGCCGTCAATATCTAGTATTTCGCCACAAAAATATAATTTATCAACTAATTTAGATTTAAAATTTGAGTCAATTTTACCCAAATCCACACCGCCTGAAAATACCGTCTCTCCGCCTTTTCGAGTGCCTTCAACTTCTAGTTCTAATCCCTTAATAGTCTCAAGGAGTAATACTTTAGCATTAGTATTTAAAGATTTAATTTTGATATTTTCATCAATTTTTAAATAGCCCAACAAAAATTTAGTAAAAGATTTTGGAATAAATTCAGAAACGACATTATGCAAGGCCTTATCAGTAGCATCTTCCAGTCTTCTTTCAAATTTTTCCAAGTCTTTTATTATTTGAATTTTTACCGAATATGGAAAATTAATTCTTGAATTTATTGAAGATAACTTAAAAACAACAGGTCCAGAAATTCCATTGTTCGTAAATAACATATCACCCTCAAGAGCTATTTTTTTATATCTAAGTATTACATCTTTCAAAACTACACCTTTTAGAGTAGAAACATCATACTTTGTGATTAGACCACACAAAGAAGGTTTAAGTTCTATTAATTTATGTGGCAATTTATTTAGAAATTGCAATCCATAATGAGTACCAATTGCAACCACAACATAATCATATATATATTTGTTATTTATAGTTCTTACATAAAAGTTTTCATCTACCTTTTGAACATCTAAAACTTTTTCTTTTAAAAATTTAGCCTTCTCCAATTTAGCAAGCATCTTACTTCTAACCTCTTTAGCAGAATTAGAAACAGGAAAAATCCTTCCGTCATCTTGCGAATAAGTCTTAACACCAATTTTATCAAAAAATTCTAAAGTATCATTTGTAGAAAATCTTGAAAAAGGTGAATACAAAAACTTTTCACCTCTTGGATAAGCACTTGCCAATTCTTTAAAATCAAATTCATTATGCGCCAAATTACATCTTCCACCACCAGTAGGCAAAATTGTCAAAAGCGGTTCAGAAATATCAAAAAGAGTTACGTCGCAATCATCTGCAATCGTAATTCCACACATACAACCCGCTGGTCCAGCACCAATAATTGCAACTCTAGGTTTAGATATCAACCCTTGTGCCATATAAAAATACCATTTCTGGGTTTTCTAATTCTTCATGTAATTCCATTACAGATTTTTTCAACTCTGGGTGAACAAAATCTGGTGAAAGTTCCAACATTGGAACTAAAGTGAAAGCTCTCTTATGGAAATATTTATGAGGAATTACTAAATTTTCTGTATAAATAATCTCTTTATCATAGAACAAAATATCAATATCAATTGTTCTATCGCCATAAAAACCTTCAGCTTCTCTATCTCTACCCAATTTTGCCTCAACATGATTACACAATTTTAGCAAATCTTCTGGAGAATACTCAGTTTTTATCTCAATAACGGCATTCACAAACCAATTGCTAGAATCAGTTTGCCAAGGTTCAGTTTCATAAAAAGCAGATGTTCTAATCAATTCAACTTGTTTATCTTCGTTCAACAAGCTTGTTGCCTGCTGAATAAAGCCAACTCTGTCTCCTTTATTTGATCCTAAACTTAAATATACTAAAGCCATAAACTAATTGTACAGTTTTTTAAAACTTTGTCAATCATGTTAATAAAGTATTAAATACAAATAAAAAGTGGTATAATATATACATGAAGAAAAAAGTTATCGCATATTTACACACCCATTGGGACAGAGAATGGTACAGAGAATTTGAAGTATTTAGAATTCGTCTTTTGAGAGTATTCGACAACGTTTTAGATATGCTTGAAGCAAACAAAATTCCGTCATTTTATTTTGACGGACAAGTCGGAGCAATCCTTGATTACCTAAAAATCAGACCAGAAAAAGAAATCTTAATAAAAAAATTAATCAAAGAAAAACGCCTTTTTGTAGGTCCTTGTTACTGTCTTGTAGATGAATACTTATGCGACAGAACAACTTTTGAAAAAAACTTAGAAATCGGTTTAAAATTATCAAAAGAGCTTGGCTGTGAAGATTTTATCGGATATCTTGCAGATACCTTTGGACACAGCAAAAATATTCCAGCTCTATTCAAAAAATACGGAATAAACAAAGCCGTAGTATGGCGTGGTTGCGGAAATTTCCCAGCTGAATTCAAATACATGGGAATAGATTGCATAAACCTTGTCCGTGGATATTTTATGGATATCTTCGCAACAAATTTAACCATTGAAGAAAAAGCAAATTTCTTAAAAACAAATCTGGATAAAATTGCAGAAAAATCTTCAAATACATTATTAATGCCTATCGGCGCCGACCATTTAGGAGTTCCAGAAAACATATCTTCTCAAATCAGAGAAGTAAACGCTCTCCTTGAAGATTATCAAATCGTTTTAGGCTCACCATTTGACTACTTTGAAGAAGTCAAAAATAATTTCACCTATGAACACAACGACGAGCTTAGAGACAACTCTCTAACCTTTATCTTGCAAGGTTGTTATTCTGCCCGAATGGACTTGAAAAAACTTCGTGCAAAAGCTTCGTATATGCTTGATTTAGCAGACAGAGCACAAAAACATTTTAATCTAAAATACGAAAGTTTAATTACTTACGCATATAAATTATTAATAGAAAATATGGCGCACGACGGCATTTGCGGTTGTTCTACAGATGACGTACATTTTGAAAACACTTTAAAATACAAAAAAGTTCTTCAAATAGCACAAACAATCCTTGACGAAGTTCATTTCAAATTATCAGATGCATTCGTTGTAAACTTTGGAAACGAACCATATTCAGGCATCGTAGAATTTGACTCAGAGCTTGAACTTCCGTTCCAAAAAACCTCAACACGCAAAGGTTTTGAAAACGAAATTCTTCAAGACACCCTAAGAATACCAATCACAGAAGATTTCAGAAATATTTACACATATCTAGTTGAAGTAAACGACCTTCAACCTACTGAAATGCGTGAAAAATTACAAAGTAACAGTGAAACAGACTTAGAAATTGGAGATAATTATATCAAGAATTCTAAAATTAGTCTTGAAATAGTAAATGGAAAAATTAAAGTAAACGACAACGAAAACTTCCTTGAAATCCGTGATTTCAAAGATTTAGGAGATACCTACAACTTTGCACCAGAAGTCAATGATTATGGAACAATTGAAGAAATAACATCTTCTAAAATTGAATTAAAAGGAAATCTTCGTTGCACACTAAAATTAAAAACCGAAAATTCTAAAATCTACGTCTCTTTAGACAAAAATTCAGACAGTCTAGATTTTAAAGTAATCTACAAAAACAAAGAAGAAAATCACAAAGTACAAGCAGTAATAAACACCTCTAGCCCAATCGTAGAAACATATTCCGAAGATATGAACGAACTTATAAAACGTACTTTCGACCCAGATTACGACATGCGAAAAAATCTTCCACAATCAAAAGGCATAGAAGCCCCAACAAACACTGCACCAATGCAACGTTATGTTAATGCAAATGGCATAGGCATTGTAACAAAAGGGCTTACAGAATACGAAATCTTCAAAAATACAATCGCAATAACACTCCTACGTGCAACAGGTATTATCTCAAATCCTAAAAACCCTGCACGTTCAACTCCTGCTGGCCCGCCTCTACCACTGAAAGATGCTCAAATGCAAGGAAAAAATGTTTGCGAATTCTCAATCTCTTTCCACAACAAAGATGATTACAAAAAACATATTCAACACGTATACAGTTATGTGATATAAAAATTGAATAAATTAAAGAGGCGAAGCCGAAGGCTTCGCCTCTTTAATTAGAAGGGCGAATGCTTTGCATTCGCCCTTGTTAAATTATTCTAAGTTACCTAACTTTTTCTCATATAATGGTTGAAGCTTTTTAGCTTGTTGAGGAATTACACCCTCTTCGATTGGAAGATATACTCTGTAATCAATATCTGCGAAACAGTTATCAATTTCTTCGATTTCGTGTAATTTAGCTTCATCAATATTACCAGCTTCAATCATATCCGCGATAAGTTCAAATCTGTCAACATGTTCTCTAAATCTATCTGTTGCATAGTCTTTAGCTTGCCATGTTGTGATTAAGAAAGGCCAATCTGAAGATTGTAGTAATAAGTTTTCTCTAGCCAATTGGCTCAAAGCTCTTAATAACAATTTATCTTCTGGTTTCTTTTCATATTTTGCAACGATATCGTTGATACGTTTTTCACAAGAGTGAATAATTGGCCACATCCATTCTGTTAAGTGGTTCATCCAAACATAGAAATGTCCACCTTGACCCCAAGAAGATTCTGGAATTTGAATAGCTTCTTTTGGTGGGTATTTTTTAAGATATGCGCCTGCTGTCATCATTTCAACATCTTTGTGGTAATCGTGTAATTTTTTGATTACTTGTTTAATGAATTCAACACCTTCAAACCACCAGTGTCCGAACAACTCAGTATCGAATGATACCATTACTAAACCTTCTTTACCATCGTGAGAATTTTTGTAATCTCTCAACAAGTTTTCAATTAAGTGAGTGTAGTGGTCTGAGTTTTCACATACTTTATTTTGTGCCAAAACTGGGTCATAAAGCATTTTATCGCCTAAATCTGTTGTTGAAGAAGTAATTCTCCAATATTGCATACCAGATTTGTCGTCTTTTTTGTGGAATTCTCTGAAGCAACCGTCGCCTGGATAACCGTCTGCTGCTGACCAAACTTGGTAACCAGCTCTGTCGTTTCTACCCATTACTGCAACTTGTGCATCTGGTAACCAGTATGCTGAATATGTATCATAACCAGTTAATTCACGTTTTGGTAATGGAATATATTCAATATTACCGTACATACCAACTACACGTCTGTGTCCGATAGAATTACCACCTTCGATAACGTGTGATTCAGTAAAGAAATATTGAATATCGTTATTTTGTAAAGTTACTTCAATAGCTGGTCTCCATTTTTTCTTTCCGTCAGAACCAGTATATTCATAACCTTGTCTATAAGCACATTCTGGCAACCAAGCACCCATTGCTTTTTTACCGAATAATCTTTTTGTTGTATCTGAACCAACTTTGAATTGAGCATTCAAGTTAGAATCTGTTGCTAACAATGGAGAAAATCCGTGAGTAGCACCAGAAGTTGTGATTTCAATACAACCTAAATCTTGATATTTTTTAAAATATTTAATCAAGTTCATTTCGTATTTATTAACAAAATCGTCTTTCAATTTGTTAAAGTGTTTGAAATAGTATTCTGCTAAGTATTTCAAGTGTTGAGAATGTGGAACAGCTGGATCAGGATATCTTTCCAAATCTTCTGCAACCGCTTTAATTCTTGAATCAAGATACTCAACAAAACCTTGATTTAAGTGTTCATCAATAAGTTGTTCACCCAAAATAGGAGTGATACCAACAGTTAAATTAGCTTTAATACCCTCGTCGTATAATTCGCTAATAGCATTTAACAATGGAACGTATGTTTCTGCCATGCATTCGTATAAGTTTTCTTCACCGAACGGCCACATACCTGCTTTTCTGTAATAGGGTAAATGACTGTGTAGCATAAAAACGAATTGTCCTAGTGCCATATAGTGCCTCCGTTCTCTCTTTATATATGTTAGTAATTTGTAAACTATATCTACACTTACATGGATTATATACCAAAAAATAATTATTTCTATAGTCATTTAAGATGATAATTATAATAATGTTACAAAATTTAAAAAAGGCATGTTGAAAAATATTTTTTTGTACTAAAATAAAGATACTCACCAAACCTCAACAAGTTGCGTAGTCATTAAACGCACAATGTTAAGAAAGAAGGGAAAATAAAATGGCAAACATTAAGTCAGCAAAGAAAAGAATTTTAGTAGCAGAAAAAAATAGAGTTCAAAATGTTGCAATGAAAACATCTATCAAAACTGCGTTGAAAAAAGTTCTTGAATTAGCAGCAGCAAAAAATCAAGATGAATTAAAAGTAGCTTTATCAAAAGCTTACCAATTATGCGACAAAGCTGTATCAAAAGGTATTTTACACAAAAATACAGCAGCAAGAAAAAAATCTAGATTAACTGTTGCAGTAAACAAATTATTAGCTGAATAATTAATTTGTAAAAACATTTCAAAAGGGCGAAGTTACTAGTAACTTCGCCCTTTTGTTTTATGTAAAAAAATATTGCCAAAAATTTTAATTTTTGTAGTTAAGAAAGCATTTTTGATGTAGACTAAAAATGTAGGGAATAACAAGTTATATCGGATTATTTACGTAAATGCAAACAACTCAGAAACAAGTTATTGATTTAAGAGAATACAAAGACTTGATAGAAACAGTTGCAAAGGTTGAATACTCAAAACTTTCAACTGGTTCACACATTGTTGATTATCAAGAGCTTGTTAATCTTAATACGCACACTCTCTACATTCTATTGAAAAACGGTAAACCAGAAGATTATAACAACGCATACATTTCTACAGCAATGAAATGGGCTATCAGAAACGAAGTCAGAAGACGCTATAGATGGTATTCTTTGAAACAAAAAAAACTTGATATGGAATCAGGCGAAGAATTAAGAGAAGCTGTTTATAAATCCATTCTTTCAATTGACGAAATGGCAGAAGCCGACAACCCTACACAAATTAAGGATAGTAGCAGAAACCCCGAAGAAACTTATGAGTTTTTCCAATTGAAAAATAAAATTCTAAAAGCTATGGAAAACATTCCAGATAGAGAAAAAGAGTTTATTGAACAAAAGTTTTTCAATGATAAAAAACTTAGAGAAATGGCAGAAGAATACAAGATTTCAGAGTCCAGAATTTCTAGAATTATACAAAATGGACTTAACAGAATAAAAAAACAACTTGCAGAACAAGGAATGATTTAGAATGACAACAATTTTTGAAAAAGATATAAAAAGTTTAAAAGAAAACAAAAAAGAATGTACTTGCATAGACAAATCATTTTTAAGAGAACAACCTCTTGATTTGCCACAAGTTACAGAACTAGAAGCAATGAGACATTTTAAAGGACTTTCAGATAAAAACTTTTGTATAGAAAAAGGTTTTTACCCACTAGGTTCTTGCACAATGAAATACAATCCGAAAGTTAACGAATATTTGGCAAATTTAGAAAACTTCCTAAATATTCACCCTTTAGCTTCAGAAGAAGACACTCAAGGCTCATTGGAATTGATGTACAACTTACAAGAAGCCTTAAAGGAAATCACTGGTATGTCTGCTATTACCCTACAACCAGCAGCAGGCGCTCACGGTGAATTAACTGGTATGATGATTGTAAAAAAATACTTTGAAGTCAAAGGCGAAAACAGAAAGAAAGTTATTATTCCAGATTCTGCACACGGCACAAACCCTGCAAGCGCACATACTTGTGGATTTGATATTGTTGAAATTAAATCAAACGAAAAAGGACAAGTTGATATTGAAGCCTTGAAAGCCGTTCTTGATAAAGATGTTGCAGCAATTATGATGACAAACCCTAATACTTTAGGTATTTACGAGGAAAATGTTTTAGAAATTTCAAAAATAATGCACGAAAACGGCTCATTGTTATACTATGATGGCGCAAACTTCAATGCAATTATGGGTCATACAAACCCAAAAGAAATGGGCTTTGATGTAGTGCACTTAAACTTACACAAAACATTTTCAACTCCACACGGTGGCGGAGGCCCTGGAGCTGGTCCAGTTGGAGTTGTGAAAGAATTAAAAGAATTCTTACCAACACCTGTCGTTGAATTTGATGGGGAAAAATACTACAAAAACTACAACTTAAAACATTCAATTGGACAAGTTAAAGCTTTTTACGGTAACTTTAGTGTTCTTGTAAAAGCTTATGCTTACATTCTTTTATGTGGCAAAAACTTAAAACTTGCGACAGAAGATGCAGTGTTGAATGCAAATTACGTAAAAGAAAAACTTAAAGATTACTACAAATTACCATACGACGAACCTTGTATGCACGAATTTGTAATTTCAGCTGACAACCAAAAAGAAGAATTTGGTGTAACAGCTCTTAATATTGCAAAACGATTGATGGACTACGATATTCACCCACCAACAATATATTTTCCACTAATCGTACACGAAGCAATGATGATTGAACCAACAGAATCAGAAACAAAACATGTGCTAGATAATTTTATTGATGTTATGATAAAAATAGCACAGGAAGCAAAAGAAAATTCGGAAATGGTGAAATCAGCACCAGAAACAACAATAGTAAAGAAAATAGATGAAACTCTAGCAGCAAGAAAACCTGATTTGAGTTTTAAAGGATAAGATAATGGCGAAAGAAGAAAAGAAAAGAGTAAAAGTAGCATTTCCACACATGGGAACAATTTGTATTGGCTGGGCAGCAGCACTAAGAAAAGTTGGAATCGAACCATATATTCCACCTTACACAAGTAAAAAAACACTTTCCTATGGTACAAAATATTCACCAGAAGCTGTATGCTTACCATATAAATTAATTTTAGGTAACTTTATTGAAGCAATCGAAGGTGGTGTAGATTATGTAGCAATGATTACATCTCCAGGGATTTGCAGACTTGGCGAATACGGTTCAAATATTCAAGAAGCACTTGCAGACCTAGGTTATCACGCAAACTACATTGAATTGTCTTTGTATGACGGTATTAAAGGTTTGTTTGATTTCTTAAAAAGATTAACAGGTAAAAGCGATTACGTTTTATTCTCTAGAGCAATCGTTTTAATCACAAGAATTATCTTCTTGCTAGACGACCTTGATACAGCATTGTCATACTACAGAGCAAGAGAAGTTGTTTTTGGCGAAGCTGAAAAACATTACAAAA